>LGTG01000197.1 GCA_001190015.1 Candidatus Burkholderia crenata | reverse complement strand
CGCCGGCTTCGCGAAACCATCGCGGACCCAACGATTGTGACACGCCGCAGGCCAGCGCCGCAGCGTCACTTTCCATTCCCTCGGCAATAAATTTCCAGAACGCTTGCTTCGTCTCAAACTGATTGACACCTGGCCTGCCCGGCGATGGCATCATTGGCCTCCCGGTTTGTTGCGAGCTCCAGCTCCGCGGTCGCCCCATTTAACACCTCCAAATTTCGAGATGTTGCAACGACCGGTTGAATTCGCCCTATATATAGCGCGCACGGTGCCAAGGCCAACATGGTGAATTTCGGCGCTTATAAGAACGATACGCATCGGCTGATTGGGAATCGTGACGGTGTGGCGATCCGGTGACCGCGGGTGAAGACGTTCCTGCCCGGTATTGGCATGCCGACGGATCGTGAGTATCAGGTTTCGGATCCGCAGGCGCCTTCGCCGACGGGTTATGCGAGCGTGGACGCGGTGACCGCGGTGCCGTTCCTCGATGCACATGGCCGCGAAGGTTACGAAAACTTTCTGCATCAGTATTCGAGCCGGGCGTTCGCGGTGTCGGATTCGGGCGCGTGGTCGTGGGCGGAAGGGGGTGATGACCCCGTGTCGGTGGCGTTGGCGTGATGTCAGAAGCAGAGCAGCGATCCATGCCGGTTGTATGCCGTCAATAACGCGGTGGTCTGGAAGGATCGCAACCTCAGTCAGACGCAGACAGCATCGCGATAATGCTTTTGGTTGAGTGGCTGGAGGAGTTCGCTGCTCCGGCTGCAGACAAGCCCCCCGTGATTAAAACGGCCCGAAAAGCGCCCCGCGCTGGGCGCGTACAGCTCTGCACGAAATAACAAACACCCTCCCCGCCCGAGCGCAAACGAAAAACCTCCGACGGGGCACCAGCGGGAAATAGCCTCTGAACCCCGCAAAAACCCTCCACGATAAGCGAAGTTAGCCGCGTCGCCACGCAATCGCCGAACGCGTCTCACGTCCGCCGCTGGTCTCCGTGCGCCTCAAAATCGAATCCCGCGACGAATTTAGAGATAATTGGTGCTCAGCGAAACACCGAGTCGCGCACATCGAGATCGAGAAACCCCCATGACCGATGCAATGAACCTGCAGCGCCTGAAAGTTACCGTCGACGGCTACGTGGCACGCGTCACACTCGATCGCCCCGACGTCCGCAATGCCTTAGACGAATCCACTATCGTCGAATTGACCGCGGCATTCTGCGCAGGCACCGACCTCAACTGGATGAAACGTATGGCGGCGTACTCGGACGCAGAAAATCGCGCCGATGCACTCGGCCTCGCCACCATGCTCAACACCATCTACGCATGCAACAAACCTGTGATCGCGCAGGCCCAGGGTGACGCGTATGCGGGCGGCATGGGCTTGGTCGCCGTCGCCGACATGGCAATCTGCGCGGAATCAGCGCACTTCTGTTTGTCCGAGGCGAAACTCGGGCTGATGCCCGCCACCATCGCGCCGTACGTGATTCGGGCAATAGGCGCGCGCGCATCGCACAGATACTTCGTGACCGCCGAGCATTTCGATGCCGCCGAAGCGCGGCGCATAGGCCTCGTCCATCAGGTCGTTGCAGCGGACACGCTCAATGCCACCGTCGATGCCGTCGCGGCCGCGATCGTCGCCAATAGCCCTAACGCAGTGCGCGAGTGCAAGCAGCTCGTCGTCGATCTGGAGGACAAGCCAATCGATGAATCGCTGATCTCGGATACCGCCGACCGTATCGCACGAATTCGCGCCTCGGACGAAGGGCGCGAAGGCGTGCGCAGTTTTCTGAAAAAGCGCAAGCCGTCGTGGCTTGCCTGAATGTGATCGGGAGCGTCGCCTGAATTCGCCCAAGCGCATGATTGGCCGCTCCCCTGAAGTCGTTTTGAACGTGAACAACCCTCCAAAGCCTGCACCCGATGACTGGGTTGCACGCTCGCTACGCGCCGTATGGCACCCGTGTACACAAATGAAACATCACGAGCGCACACCACTCGTTCCCATCGCACGCGGCAAGGGCGCGTGGCTCTATGACCACGACGGCCATCGCTATCTCGACGCCATCAGTTCGTGGTGGGTCAACCTCTTCGGCCACGCGAATCCTCACATCAATTCTGCGCTGAAGGATCAACTCGACACGCTCGAACATGCCATGCTCGCGGGTTGCACGCACGAACCCGCCGTCCTGCTCGCCGAGCGTCTGCACGTGCTGACGCAGCACACGCTGGGCCATGCGTTCTTCGCCTCCGACGGCGCATCGGCAGTCGAAATCGCTTTGAAGATGAGCTTCCACTTCTGGCGCAACAGCGGCCACGCGGAGAAGCGCAAGTTCGTCTGCCTCGCGAACAGCTATCACGGCGAGACCATCGGCGCGCTCGGCGTGACCGACGTCGCGTTGTTCAAAGACGCCTACGATCCGCTGATTCGCCATGCGCATGTGGTGAGCTCACCGGATGCCCGCCAGGCCCGCGAAGGCGAGGCGGCACGTGATGTCGCACAACGCGCGCTTGCCGATATGAAAACGCTGTTTGACGCCAAGGCCTCGCAGCTTGCCGCCGTGATCGTCGAGCCGCTTGTTCAGTGCGCGGCCGGAATGGCGATGCACGATCCGTCGTATTTGAAGGGCCTGCGCGCCTTGTGCGATGACTACGGCGTGCATCTCATCGCCGATGAAATTGCTGTCGGATGTGGTCGCAGCGGCACGTTCTTCGCATGCGAACAAGCTGCGATCTGGCCGGATTTCTTGTGTTTATCAAAGGGAATCAGCGGCGGGTATTTGCCGTTATCCATCGTGCTCACGCGCGATGAAATCTACGCCGAGTTCTACGACGATGACATGACGCGCGGTTTCCTGCACTCGCATTCATACACGGGTAATCCGCTCGCATGCTGCGCCGCCTTGGCAACGCTCGACCTGTTCGAAAGCGCGAACGTGCTTGAAGAGAACCACCGGAAATCGTCCGTGTTGCGCGCTGCACTGAGCCCGCTGCAAGATCATCCGCACGTCAGGAACCTGCGTGAACGCGGCACGATCTTCGCGTTCGATGCGATCATTGAAGACCCCGCCCAGGCACGCTCATTCTCACGGCGGTTCTTCGAAAAGGCCTTGAAACGCGAGCTATTGTTGCGACCGATAGGCAAGACCATCTATCTGATGCCGTCGTACGTCCTCAGCGACGACGAACTCGCGCTGCTCGCCGAACGCACCCGCACGGTCTTCGACGCCACGTTATCAGAGGCTGCATGAGTACTACATCGCCCGCTCTTTTCGAGACCCTTAAACAAGGTCTCGCCGATATCGAGCGCAACGGCTTGCATCGTCGCCGACGCATCGCCGACAGCGCCTGCGCCGCTCACATGACGGTGGACGGACGCGAGATCATCGGCTTTGCAAGCAACGATTACCTTGGGCTCGCAGCGCACGAAACCTTGCGCGAAGCGCTTGCGGAAGGGGCGCGAAAATACGGCGCGGGCAGCGGCGGATCGCATCTGCTCGGCGGCCATTCGCGCACGCATGCGAAGCTCGAAGACGACCTCGCAGCATTCTCCGGTGGATTCGTCGACCAGGCGCGAGCGCTGTACTTCAGCACCGGCTACATGGCGAATCTCGCGACGTTGACCACGCTGGGCGCCGTGAGTAAATCAGGCGGTCGCAACACGCTAATGTTCTGCGACGCGTTGAACCACGCATCGTTGATCGATGGCACTCGCCTGTCGCGTGCGGAGATTCGCATCTATCCTCACGCTGACGCCGAAGCACTCGACGCGATGCTCGAAGCATCTGCGAATGACGGCGGCACGAAGATCATCGTCACGGATTCCGTCTTCAGCATGGACGGCAATATCGCCCCGCTCGCACGGCTGCTCGAGCTGGCGAAGCGTCATGGTGCATGGCTGGTTGTCGACGATGCGCACGGCTTCGGCGTGCTTGGTCCGCAAGGCCGCGGCGCGCTGGCTGAGGCTGCGTTGCGCTCGCCGTATCTCGTGTACGTTGGCACGTTGGGCAAGGCGGCGGGCGTGTCTGGCGCGTTCGTAATCGCGCATGAAACGGTGATCGAATGGTTTGTGCAGCGCGCGCGGCCGTACATCTTTACGACGGCATCGGCGCCGGCCGTGGCGCACGCGGTATCGGCCAGTTTGAAGATTATCGGCGGACAGGAAGGCGATGAGCGGCGTGCGCATCTGGCTACGCTGATAGACTGCACACGCGCCATTTTGCAGCGCACGCGATGGTCGCCCGTGTATTCTCACACGGCGGTTCAGCCGTTGATTATCGGCGGCAATGAAGAGACGCTGACGCTCGCCGCCGCACTCGATGAATACCGCATGTGGGTGCCCGCGATCCGGCCGCCGACCGTTCCCGTTAGCACATCGCGCCTGCGCATTTCGCTTTCGGCAGCGCATAGCCACGACGACCTCGCCAAGCTCGACGAGGCACTGCAAACCTTGAGCAATCGATCATGACCGTGCCACTCTCGCTCTTCGTCACCGGTACTGATACCGAGATCGGCAAGACGTTCGTATCCGTTGCGTTACTGCATGGCTTTGCCGCACTCGGCCTGTGCGCCGCCGCGATGAAACCTATCGCGGCGGGCGCGTTCGAACGCGACGGCGAGTGGCACAACGAAGACGCCGATCAACTCGATGCCGCCGCGAACGTTGCGCTGCCGCCAGCCATACGCACGCCGTTTTTGCTGAATGAAGCCGCTGCGCCGCACATTGCAGCGGCGCGCGAGAATGTGTCGCTGGATATTGCGCGGATTGTGGAAGCGCATCAGTTCGCCGTGCAGCAAGCGGACGTGGTGGTGGTGGAAGGCGTCGGCGGATTCCGCGTGCCACTCACCGATGTCCACGATACCGCCGACCTCGCGTTCGCGTTGAACCTGCCAGTCGTGCTGGTGGTCGGCATGCGGCTCGGCTGCATCAGTCATGCGTTGCTGAGCGCCGAGGCGATAGCGGCGCGGGGGCTTCACCTCGTGGGCTGGGTGGCTAACCAGATCGATCCCTCCATGCTGTTTCCTGCTGAGAACATCGAAGCAATCCGGCTGCGGCTGGACAGTCAATACAACGCGCCGCTGCTCGGCACGATTCCCCGCCTTACGCCGCCCGATGCTCACGCGGCTATGGCTTACGTGGATACCTCCCTGCTGCTGGACACGCTTCGTTCAGCGGGCTCGGGCCAGTATATTCATCGTTATCTGCAAAACGAAAAGGATCCTCACATGACGCAAGTGCAATCCACCGACAAGACGACTCAACCCGCCGCTCAATCTTCCGCACCGCAAACGCTGGCTCGCTGGCGCGTGGTGGATATCGTCGCGCTCTACGACCTGCCGTTCAACGACCTGCTGTTTCGTGCGCAGGGCGTGCATCGCGAACACTTCGTTGCCAACACGGTTCAGCTCTCCACGCTGCTGTCGATCAAGACCGGCGGTTGCCCGGAAAACTGCGCATATTGCCCGCAGTCGTCGCATCACGACACGGGATTGAAAGCCGGCAAGCTGATGGCCGTCGATGAAGTCCTGAAGGCTGCCGAGATCGCCAAGGCGAACCGTGCGACGCGTTTCTGCATGGGCGCGGCGTGGCGCAATCCGAAGGACCAGCATCTGGAACCGATCGCCGACATGATTCGCGGCGTGAAGGCGATGGGCCTGGAAACTTGCGTGACGCTCGGCATGCTCGAAGCGCATCAGGCGGAACGCCTGCGCGACGCGGGGCTGGATTACTACAACCATAACCTCGATACATCGCCGGAGTTCTACGGCCAGATCATCTCGACGCGCACCTATCAGGACCGCCTGGATACGCTCGAACATGTCCGCGATGCCGGTATCAACGTGTGTTGCGGCGGGATTGTCGGTATGGGCGAATCGCGGCGCGAGCGCGCCGGGCTGATCACGCAACTGGCGAACATGAAGCCGTATCCGGAATCGGTGCCTATCAACAATCTGGTGCAGGTGGAAGGCACGCCGCTGACGGGTACGGCTTCGCTTGATCCGTTCGAATTCGTGCGCACAATCGCGGTTGCGCGGATCACGATGCCCAAGGCGATGGTGCGCTTGTCGGCGGGACGCGAACAGATGGATGAAGCACTGCAGGCGCTGTGTTTCCTCGCCGGCGCGAACTCGATTTTCTACGGCGACCAGTTGCTGACGACGAGCAACCCGCAGGCTGAAGCGGATAGGAAATTGCTGGAGCGCTTGGGGATGCGTGCGGAAGCATCGCAGCAGATGCAGGCGGCAGAGGCTTGTGAGGTGAAGTGCGGGCACGCGGTGCAGTGATTAGCGAGCTGCCTAATTCGCTGGCCCACGCCGTGAAGGCCCGGTGAAGCGCAGTTGATGTCCAGAATCGGGCCTGTCATAAATTTTTTGTGTAAGGCATAACATGTAGCTCAAGGAACATGTATGCCACGCAAACTCAAGACGGCTACCGATGCCCAGACGGCGTTGCCGTCGATTCCGAAGGAACTGATCGATCAGTTCGTGAAGGGACCCATGACGACTGAAGCGGTGCACGCCGCTTCGGTCGTATTCAAGAAGGCGCTGATTGAGCGGGCGCTGGGTGTGCCTCAGACATCACCTGGGCATGCGGCCGGTGCTGTGCGGCCCGAACCAACCATCGCAACGGCAAGAGCGGCAAAACGGTGCTGACCGACGACAGCCCGCTGCGACTGGAGATTCCGCGCGACCGCGACGGCAGCT
>LGTG01000196.1 GCA_001190015.1 Candidatus Burkholderia crenata | reverse complement strand
CAGGGGTACGGCCTTATGGTCGTCCCCTATGCCGATCTCTCACACAAAAATTCAGACATTCCCGAAACCTGTGCTGTAACCGGGAACGAGATGAACGTTCAAAAGTGCTCTGACCTTTGAGGTCCTTATTGCTTTCGCGCCAGAGGATTTCCACCAAGTCAATCTCGTCTTTCGCGGTAACTTCTTTGGCGATTAGCCAAGGAAGTTACCGCTGCCATGCAAACACCTTCAGCGAAGGCCGATGCGAACAAGAATGCTACCTCGGCCAGAGCAGCAAAAACAAGTTTAAAACGTATGCTCCGGCCCGGGAAACGTCTTCTCCTTGACGGCGCGGACATATGCCTCGACGGCGGCAAAAATACTCGGTTGCCCTTGCATGAAGTCTTTAACAAACCGTGGCCGTTTGCCAGGGAAAATCCCGAGCATGTCGTGCAGCACAAGCACTTGCCCCGAACACTCAATCCCCGCGCCAATGCCAATCGTCGGGATGACTAACTGCTGCGTCACCTCGCTGGCCAGCAGCGTAGGCACCGCTTCGATCACCAGCAACTGCGCGCCGGCATCCTGGAACGCCTGAGCATCGCGGCGCATTTGCTCGGCACCGGCGTCGGTTTTCCCTTGCACCTTGAACCCGCCAAACGCATGCACCGATTGCGGCGTCAAGCCCACATGCCCGCAAATGGGGATTGCCCGGTCAACCAGAAACTTGATCGTATCGGCGACCCATTCACCGCCTTCGATCTTCACCATCTGCGCACCCGAGCGCATCAACTGCACGGCGTTCGCATACGTTTCCTCGCGCGAGCTGACGGTACCAAACGGCATATCCGCGACAACCAGCGCGTTCTCGTTGCCCCGTGCGACTGCGGCAGTGTGATAGGCAATATCGGCCAGCGTCACGGGCAGCGTCGTGCCATGCCCTTGCAGGACGTTTCCAAGCGAATCACCGATCAGTAATACATCGACGTCCGCGCTATCCAGCAATGCGGAAAAACTCGCGTCGTAACACGTGAGCATCGTGATTTTTTCGCCGGCTTCGCGCATGGTCCTGAGTTTCGGGACGGTGATCGCGGTGCGGCTGGTTTCCTGCAAATACGCCATGAGAATTTCCACATCGACTAGATAAGAAAGAGACGGCACGCCTACGCGCAAGCCGGACGGACTTAAAGTGACGTGCCTTTGACAAAGAATTCCTTGCGCCCACGCATGGTTTCAATGCGGTCTACCAGCAGAGCCAAATCGGCGTCCGATTCCAGGGGATTCAAATGCTCGGCGTTCACCGTGAGCAGCGGCGTAGCGGCGTAGTGATAGAAAAAGTCATTGTAGGCGTCGCAGAGGGCGCGCAGGTAGGCGTCGGGAATTTGCAGTTCCATCGGCAGCGCGCGCTTTTGAACGCGTGCGAACAATACCTCGGGACTTGCCTGCAAATACACGACTAGATCCGGCGCGGGCGCGGAAGTATCAATACGCCTGGCGATTTCCCGGAACAGCTCGAATTCGTCGTCGCGAAGCGTGAGGCGTGCGAACAACGCGGTTTTATCAGTGAGGAAACCGGGGTGTGATGAGCGGCGTTCTGGCGTTTTGCCCGGGATGTCCCGGTGCACCCAGCAGCGTCGCCGCGATTTCTTGCGTTTGCTGCGCGCGCTGTAACGCAAACTGCAATTGAGTGGGCAGCGCGTAACGAGTGTTGTCGCGATAAAACCGCTCGAGAAACACGTTCTCCTGCGGGCGCTCGAACAGCGTGCGCATTGACCAGCATTCGGCGAGCAAGCGCGCCAGTGTGGTCTTGCCGACGCCAATGGGCCCTTCTCAATCGCAATGTACCGATGCGGCGGGCGCAACTGCGGCGCTGTGACGGTAAGGGGCGACATGCTCATGGGCTATTCACCTTTCATGCTTCGCGTCGCGAAGTGCAGCGGGAAGCGAATAGCGGACACTGATGTGTCGCCACTTTTTCAATACGTTGATCCTGGACCGAAGCGAGAAATGCATCGGCGCGGCCACGTTGCGCGATGACTACATTGCGGTCGAGTTCGATCAACGGCACGAGTGTAAACGCGCGCTCGGTGAGACGCGGGTGCGGCACGACGAGATCGGCTTCCTCGATGCAGGAATAGCCATACAGGAGGATGTCGATATCGAGCATACGCGGGGCGTTCCGGTAAGGCCGCTCGCGTCCGAAATGGCTTTCTATGCCGTGGCACAGCCGCAGCAACTGGCGTGCGGCCAGCGTGGTATCGATTTTGACGACACAATTGAAGTAGTCGTTGCCACCGGCGTCAACAGGCGCGGTGCGATAGAGGCTCGACTTCGCGAGCACGGTGATCGTGTGTTGCTGGGCAAGACACACCACTGTGTCTTTCAAGGTCTGGCGCGTGTCACCGAGGTTTGCGCCCAGGCCCAGATAAGCTACCGTCATGGCATGAATCCTACGACTGTCATTCTGCGAAACACGACTCAAACGCGTTGATCAAAACGCGCGCGGTCCGTGTCAATCGTCGCGCTGGCCACCGCTTTCGTCGCCATACCGCACGTCACACTCTTCGCGAGCTGACCCTTCTGCGGTCGCGCCGCCCTGCATTCCGTCACCCGGTCCGCGGCTCCTGATGTTGCTGCTACGCCGTCGTTTCTTGGGTGCCCAATCCTTCCCGTCTTGCGAAAGCAATGACTCCCGCGCGGCAGCGTCCCCTTCAATAAAATCCGTCCACCACTGGCCAACCGATGCATCCAGTTCGCCGGATTCGCATCGCAGCAGGAGGAAATCATAACCCGCACTAAACCTTTGGTGTTCCAGCAGCTTCATCGCGCTTCTGCCCGAGCGTTTTTCGAGCCGATGTTGCAGACCCCATATCTCGCGCATATCCGATGAAAAGCGCTTGTGGATAGCAAGCTTTTCGGTCTGCATGTCGATCACGTCGTCCATGGCCCGATGCAGCGCCGGCACGGGAAATTCACCGGCCAGCGCGTATTGCTGCCAGCGTGTTTGCATGTCGTTCCAGAGCAGCGTGGCGAACAGGAAACCTGGCGATACACCCTTGCCGGCGCGCACGCGTTCGTCGGTATTGGTCAGCGCGAGCGTGATGAATTTCTCGCCGTGCGTCGATTCGAAAATCACGTCGAGCAGCGGCAGCACGCCGTGATGCAAACCTTCCGCGCGCAGCCGTTTCAGGCACGCGAGCGCGTGGCCTGAGAGCAGCAGCTTGAGCATTTCGTCGAAAAGACGCGCTGCCGGGACGTTGCTGATCAGGTCGGCCAGTTCCGCGATCGGTGCGCGCGTGGCGGGCTCGATCTCGAAACCCAGCTTCGCGGCAAAACGCACGACGCGCAGCATACGCACGGGATCTTCGCGGTACCGCGTAGCCGGATCGCCGATCATGCGCATCAAACGTGCGCGGATGTCGGCCATGCCGTCGTGATAATCCAGCACCGTTTGCGTGGCTGGATCGTAATACATGGCGTTGATCGTAAAGTCGCGGCGCGTGGCGTCTTCGTGCTGCTCGCCCCACACGTTGTCGCGCAGCACGCGGCCGCTGGCATCGACCGCATGCGTAAGTGTGTCTATCTCGCCGCGACGCAGACGGGGCGGAGGCGGTGAGGGCGGTGCGTCGGCGGGGGTATCGACGAGCGCGCGGAATGTAGACGTCTCGATGATGTCCTGCCCGAACTGCACGTGCACGATCTGGAACCGCCGGCCGATGATGCGCGCGCGGCGGAAGAGCTTCTGCACCTGGTCGGGTGTGGCGTCCGTTGCAACGTCGAAATCCTTCGGCGCCACATTCAGCAGCAGGTCGCGTACGGCGCCTCCCACGATAAACGCACGATGCCCGCCCTGCTGCAGGCCCTCGGTGACGCGAATCGCGTTCTTCGAGATCAGCGCCGGGTCGATGCCGTGCACATCCACCCACAGGATCACCGGCACGTTGGGATCGCGCTTCGCCGCGGCGAGCGTGGCTTTCTTGCGCGTGCTCTTGCGGGCGGGTTTTACAACGTGGGAGAGAGGGGCGGTTGCCGGGGTCTCTTCTTTGGCGCTTTCCTGGCCGAACAGCTTGCGGATAAGTTTTTTAATCACGTGGGGAGAAGATTTCCAGGATGCGCCAGCCGCGGACCTGTGCATGGGCGCGCAGGGTGTCGTCGGGATTGGTCGCGATCGGGTCGGTGACTTTCTCGAGTAAAGGAATGTCGTTGTGCGAGTCGCTGTAGAAGTAGCTGTGTTCGAAGTCGTTCAGGCTTTTTTCCATCGACGCGAGCCACGCTTCGGTACGTACGATCTTGCCTTCGCGATAGCTCGGCGTGCCCGTTGCGCGGCCGGTCAGCTCGCCGTTGGGCACGTTGTCGACCGTTTCGACCTCACATGCGATCAACGCTTCAATCCCGAACGCCCGGCCGATCGGCGCCGTGATGAAAGCGTTCGTGGCGGTGACGAGGCAGCAGAGATCGCAGGCTTGCTGGTGCTTGCGCACTAGTTCGAGCGCGGCGGGCGCGATGGCCGGCGTGATGATTTCGCGCATGAATTGCGCGTGCCAGTCGTCCAGTTGCGCGCGCGAATGCCTGGCGAGCGATGAAAGCTGGGCGTTCAGGTACACGTGGATATCGAGCGTGCCGGCTTTGTAATCTTCGTAGAACGCGTCGTTTTGCTTCGCAAACTGGTCGGCATCGACAATGCCGAGCTTCGCCATGAAGCGACCCCATTCGTGGTCGCTATCCGTCGGGATGAGAGTGTGATCGAGATCAAAAAGGGCTAGGTTCATGGGAGCACATTTTACTTGAAGCGGGTGGAAGCATTCGCTGGCTGCTCGCGGCGGGGGGATGGGCCGGAAAAGGGGTTAAAAAAGCTCGGTCTGCGGACGTGGCGCGTCGCCGTCCGTCTTGCCTTCTTTTGCTGCGAGCATTGTGCGTAGTAACGGCAGCGTCACCGCGCGCTTTTGTTCCAGCGAAAAGCGGTCGAGTTCATCGAGCAGGGTCATCAGGCTGGGCATGTCGCGGCGAAAATGCGTGAGCAGATAAGCGGGGACTTCGTCCGCCAGCGCAATGCCGCGCTCGCGCGCCGCATGTTTCAGCGCGCTGGCCTTGCTTTCGTCAGAAAGGGGTGTGAGCTGGAAAACCAGACCCCAGCCGAGGCGCGTGCGCAAATCTTCTCTCACCGATAATCCCAACGGCACCACATTGCCGGTTGCCACCAGCGCGCTTGCCGGATACGCGCGCACTTCGTTGAAAAGGTTGAAGAGCGCAATTTGCTGGGCCCCAGAGAGCCGCTCGCAGTCGTCGATGGCGTAGACGCTGGCTTTCGGATCGAACGTAAACGCGGCCAGCGGCGCTTGCGGGCTCAGGAAGTGCGCCCGGCCGTTGGCTTCGTGCATCAGCGCTTGCAGCAGATGGCTGCGGCCGCTGCCGGCTTCTCCCCACACATAGAAGGTCCGGTCGGCCACGGGGCCGGCTGCGAGCTCACCGTCGAGTTCACGCAGACGGGTCACCAGTTCATGGTTGTCGGCGGCGAAAAAATTATCGAAGGTGGCGAGCGGCGGCGTGCCGAGATCGAGCGTCAGTTGGCGTTGCACGGGCAATCGGTTCCGTCAGGGCGTATCTTGAAAAGCGGCGCGCTCAGTATGTCGATACTCGGTTTATGCCGTGGCGAAAGGCGTTGAGCGCAGGGTCGAGTGTCCAGTCGGATGGGCGCGAGTCTCGAAAAGGATCTGGTGGGGTCTTTCGGGAGTCAGGGCCGCAAATTGCGAGAAATCCGGCCGGGCGGCTGGCATCGGTTAAGATCTCATCTTACCGACCTTCTCGACCGATTTCCCATGAATCAACCGAAATCCGCCCCAGACGCCCAAGGTTTGTCTTATCGCGACGCGGGCGTGGACATCGATGCCGGCAACGCACTTGTCGACCGGATCAAGCCCTTTGCAAAGAAAACCATGCGCGACGGCGTATTGGGGGGCATTGGCGGATTCGGCGCGCTGTTCGAAGTGCCTAAACGTTATAAAGAACCGGTGCTGGTATCCGGCACGGATGGCATGGGCACGAAGCTGCGGTTGGCGTTCCAGTTGAACAAGCATGGCACAGTAGGCCAGGATCTGGTCGCCATGAGCGTCAACGACATCCTGGTGCAGGGTGCCGAGCCGTTGTTTTTCCTCGATTATTTCGCTTGCGGCAAGTTGGACGTGGATACGGCCGCGACCGTGGTACAGGGAATTGCGCAGGGTTGCGAACTGGCCGGGTGTGCGTTGATTGGCGGTGAAACTGCTGAAATGTCGGGCATGTATCCGGACGGTGAGTACGATCTGGCCGGGTTTGCGGTGGGTGCCGTTGAAAAAAGCAAGATTATCGATGGCTCGACTATTCAGCCTGGCGACGTGGTGTTGGGTCTTGCTTCGGCCGGCATTCATTCGAATGGGTATTCGCTGGTGCGCAAGATCATTGAGCGCGCTCAGCCTGACCTGAACGCCGATTTCGATGGCCGTTCGCTTGCCGATGCCTTGATGGCGCCTACGCATATTTACGTGAAGCCGCTGTTGTCGCTGATGTCGCAGATGGCCGTGAAGGGCATGGCGCATATCACCGGCGGCGGGCTGGTTGAAAACATTCCGCGGGTTCTGCGCGATGGCCTGACGGTCGAGCTGGATCACCGGGCGTGGCCGCTGCCGCCGTTGTTCTCGTGGCTGCAGAAGCATGGCGGCGTGGCTGATGCGGAAATGCATCGGGTGTTCAACTGCGGGATCGGGATGGTCGTGGTGGTGGCCGCCAGCGACGTTGAAGCCGCGACGGGGCTTTTGTCGGCGGCTGGTGAACAGGTCTGGTCGATCGGCGTGGTGCGGGGCCTGTCATAAATTTTGTGTGTAAGGCATAACATGTATCTCAAGGAGCATGTATGCCGCGCAAACTCAAGACGGCCAGCGATGCCCAGACGGCGTTGCCGTCGATTCCGAAGGAACTGATCGATCAGTTCGTGAAGGGACCCATGACGGCTGAAGCGGTGCACGCCGCTTCAGCCGCATTCAAGAAGGCGCTGATCGAGCGGGCGCTGGGTGCCGAGCTCGGACATCACCTGGGCTATGCGGCCGGTGCTGTGCGGCCCGAAGACGCGACCAACCATCGCAACGGCAAAAGCGGCAAGACGGTGCTGACCGACGACGGCCCGCTGCGACTGGAGATTCCGCGCGACCGCGACGGCAGCTTTGCGCCGATCCCGATTCCTAAGCACG
>LGTG01000195.1 GCA_001190015.1 Candidatus Burkholderia crenata | reverse complement strand
GCGGGTGATTCGCCGGGACGAAATCCTCCAGCTTGACCGAAGTAAACAGAGGTTCTTGCATCTCATCCAATCCGCGCATCGCATCCATAGCCAAAGATTATGAACACGATATCCATAACGCTTGTCCCTCAAACCCCGCCACGGGACCCAATTTCAACAGCCTGCTTAAGCGTTCCCGGCCTGGTCTCCTGTATTAAAAAAGGGGCAACGGATCACTCCGTTGCCCCTTTTTGCTGGGAAGAACGACGCCCGGCCTGCCTCGTCGGGCGCCTTCAATGCATTTCTATTTCTTAATGCACGATGCGATCGAACACCAGCTCGCCATCCCGCATATCGACGGGAATCACGTCCTTCGGTCCGAACTTGCCGGCCAGAATCAGCTTCGCGACCGGGTTCTCGATCTGCTGCTGGATCGCGCGCTTTAACGGCCGTGCGCCGAACACCGGGTCGTAACCCACCTTGCCGATGTGTTCCAGCGCGGCATCCGACACGTCGAGTTGCATCTCCAGCTTCGCGAGCCGCTCATGCAGCCGCTGCAACTGGATCTTCGCGATCGACTGGATGTTGTTCCGGTCGAGCGAATGGAACACCACGACGTCGTCAATCCGGTTCAGGAACTCCGGCCGGAAATGCAGCTTGACCTCTTCCCAGACGGCCTCCTTCACTGCTTCGTGCGGCTCTCCGACCATCGACTGGATCACGTGCGAGCCAAGATTCGACGTCATCACGATCACCGTGTTCTTGAAGTCCATGGTGCGGCCTTGCCCGTCGGTCATGCGGCCGTCGTCGAGCACTTGCAGCAGTACGTTGAACACATCCGGATGCGCCTTCTCGATTTCATCGAGCAGGATCACGCTGTAGGGCTTGCGACGCACCAGCTCGGTCAGGTAACCGCCCTCCTCATAACCGACATAACCCGGAGGCGCACCAATTAACCGTGCGACGCTGTGCTTCTCCATGAACTCGCTCATGTCGATACGGATCAGGTGATCCTCCGAATCGAACAGGAACGCGGCGAGCGCCTTGCACAACTCGGTCTTGCCCACACCCGTCGGCCCAAGGAACAGAAACGAACCATACGGACGGTTCGGGTCTGACAACCCGGCGCGCGAGCGGCGAATAGCATCGGCCACCGCGCCGATCGCTTCATCCTGGCCCACCACGCGGTCGTGCAGCTTGCCTTCGATCTGCAACAGCTTCTCGCGTTCGCCCTGCATCATCCGCGACACGGGAATGCCGGTGGAACGCGACACCACTTCCGCGATTTCCTCGGCGCCCACTTGCGTGCGCAGCAAACGCGGCCGCGTAGGATTGCTTTGTTCCGCGGTCTCGGCCTGCGTGACCTGCTTCAGTTGCGTCTCGAGTTCGGGCAGCTTGCCGTACTGCAATTCGGCGACCTTCTCGAGCTTGCCTTCACGCTGCAAACGCACGATGTCCGCGCGCACTTTCTCGATCTCTTCCTTCAGCGTCGCGCTGCCTTGCACAGCGGCTTTCTCCGCCATCCAGATTTCCTCGAGATCGGAATACTCGCGGTCCAGCCGCTCGATTTCCTCCTCGATCAACTGCAGGCGCTTCTGCGATGCCTCGTCCTTTTCCTTCTTGACGGCTTCGCGCTCGATCTTCAACTGGATGAACCGGCGATCGAGCCGGTCCATCTCTTCGGGCTTCGAATCGATTTCCATCTTGATCTTGGACGCAGCTTCGTCGATCAGGTCGATGGCCTTATCGGGGAGAAAACGGTCCGTGATATAACGATGCGACAATTCTGCCGCCGCAACAATAGCCGGATCGGTGATTTCCACTCCGTGATGCAGTTCGTACTTTTCCTGTAAGCCGCGCAGGATCGCGATGGTCGCTTCCACCGACGGTTCATCGACCAGCACCTTCTGGAACCGGCGTTCGAGCGCCGCGTCCTTTTCGATGTATTTCCGATACTCGTCAAGCGTCGTTGCGCCGATGCAATGCAGCTCGCCGCGCGAAAGCGCCGGCTTCAGCATGTTGCCCGCGTCCATGGCGCCTTCGGCCTTGCCGGTACCCACCATAGTGTGGATTTCATCGATGAAAACGATGGTCTGGCCTTCGTCCTTGGCAATGTCGCTGAGCACGGATTTGAGCCGCTCTTCGAATTCCCCGCGATACTTGGCGCCCGCCAGCAGCGCGGCCATGTCAAGCGACCGCACGCGCTTGCTCTTCAGCGATTCCGGCACTTCGCCGTTCACGATCCGTTGCGCAAGACCTTCCACAATCGCGGTCTTGCCCACGCCCGGCTCACCAATCAGCACCGGATTGTTCTTCGTCCGGCGTTGCAGGATCTGGATTGAACGGCGGATTTCGTCGTCACGGCCAATCACGGGGTCGAGCTTGCCGGCACGCGCGCGCTCGGTCAGGTCGACCGTGTATTTCTTCAGCGCGCCGCGCTGGCTTTCGGCGTCCTGGCTATTCACCTGGCCACCGCCGCGAACCGAATTGATCGCGGCTTCGAGCGCCTTGCGCGTCAAGCCGTGCTGCTTGGCGATACGGCCGGCTTCGCCTTTGTCATCGGCGATGGCGAGCAGGTACATCTCGCTTGCTATGAACGTGTCGTTGAGTTTTTGCGCCTCTTTGTCAGCGCTGTTCAGCAAACCGGCGAGGTCGCGGCTGACCTGGACGTTGCCGTCCGTGCCCTGGATTTGCGGCAGACGCGCCATGGCGTCTTTGAGCGCGGTTTGCAGCGCCTGGACCTGCACGCCTGCCTGCGACAGCAGCGAACGTGCCGAACCGTCCTGCTGCACGATGAGCGCGGCAAGCAGATGAACCGGTTCTATGTATTGATTGTCATTGCCGACGGCGAGACTTTGCGCGTCGGCCAGTGCTTCCTGGAACTTCGTAGTTAACTTGTCGATTCTCATATTGAGACCTCCAAATCGGGATGTGTTCAAAATGAGGCACGATCCGGCACTTTCAAGCGTTCAGCGACCCAAAAACCGCATTTTTTTGCTAAATGACGCTCGAACAGGGATTGACGCGCTTGATAGTGTCGAGCGGTTCGTGACGCGCAACAGCCCGCGGGAAGCACTTGCGCACGTTGGCGTGCGGTTGGCGTGCATAGAGCGAGTGCGTCCGGGACCAGTCTGAACGGATCGCGGCGGCGGGGATTGACCTGCATCGAAGAACTGACGCTGGCAGCGCTGGATGTCGACGCGCATCAATCAGGCCAGGCAGATCGGGCAGATCCGTCAGCTATGTCCCGCGATTCGATTTATACCTGCCGCTGCCGGCATGAATCGCACGATACCGAGCACGCCCGCGAGTTCATCGGCCGGCGCCGCGAGGTCCCCGACAGTATGCTGGTCAAGTTCCGCGAGGAACGCATCGCGCGCGGCGGCGAATACGTCCCGCAGACGGCAATGGGACTGGATCACGCAATGCCGGTGGGCCTCGCTTTCATAGGCGAAACAGCCGACTATCGAAAAATCGTTCTCCGTCTTGCGCACTACCTCGCCGATGGTCAGCAACGGTGTACGCGGATCGAGCCTCAAGCCGCCGTTACGGCCGCGCACGGTTTCCACCCAGCCCAACTCCCCAAGCCGCTGCACTACCTTCATGAGATGGTTCTTGGAGATCCCGTAGGCGTCGGAGATCTCCTGGATAGTCGACAGCCCCTCGGGCCGGACGGCCAGATAGAGCATGACGCGCAACGAATAGTCGGTGTAATCGGTCAGTCGCATGGGTGGATCGCGTAGTTCGCGTAATCAGTCGCATGAGCCGATCGCCTGGTCACGTCGGTCCGGTGCTTGGTAAAAGCTTCAATCGCACGGATACAAAGACGGCCGCGGGCGGCGCAGATCGCCAGGTGCACGCTCGACCTGAGCCAGATCCGTGTTGTCCGGCCCAACCCATATGCCCGCTGCCGGCCAACACCGGCTACCGCTGCGGCAGGCGGCCACCTGGCGCAGCCCTGCTTCTCGATTAAACGTCGATTATCATGGGAAGCACAGTCCGCCGGATGTCAATAAAACGTCATTCGGCCCAATTGCTGTACGCATTTGGCGCACTACTGGCCCTATTAACGATGGCCCATTTGACGGCCCCGGCTTTATAGGCGCTGGCTTGCAATAGATTTGTTGTTTCTTCAGTTTCCGTCAAATACCCAGTGACGGGGCATTTTACTAATATCCGGCCGGTTGACGTCTCGTTTTGGCCATCTCTTTTAGCCATTTAATGGTCACGATCTGCGTTTTGCCAGCGAAACTAAATACCTCACTGAGCCGTGTCATCGAATCCCAGCAGAATTCCGGAATCCCGTCATCCGATGAGCCAACCCCTGATCGAGCCTTCAAACAAGCCGAACACACCGTCGACGCCATTCGTCCGCGCCGCGGAACCCGACGAAGCCAATATCCGGGAGCTGGTCGACGCATTCTACCGGCGTGTCGACGATGACCTGCTGCTCGGCCCGATCTTCGCCCGCGAACTTTCTGGCCGCTGGGACGCGCATCTGGCAAAGATGACAACGTTCTGGTCGAGCCTCGTGCTCGGCACGAAGGGGTATAGGGGCAACGTTCAAGAGGCGCACCGGCCTCTCGGCGATATTGAACCCCAGCACTTCGCCCGTTGGCTTACGCTATTCTTCGATACCGTCAACACCGGTTACGAGCCCGCCGTGGCCGTGCAGTTCATGGAGCCGGCGCTGCGTATTGCGCAAAACCTGCAACTGAGCAAATTCGGCTGGGACTATGCGATTCCTGACGCACAACGCGCTTTGATGGCGTCGCTGAAACGCCTGCGCACGGGGAGCAGCGAGAACGAATCCGCGGCAGAGTTGCCCGACCGGAGTCACGGCCAGCCATTTCCGGTCAGGCTGTCGAGCGCTGAAGCCACCGAACTGCGCGACGAATCCATCCAGTAACCAATCAAGCGACGCATGAGCCACGCATAAGCGGACGTTTCCGGGCCCGCCTGCACAACTCGGCCAAGCTTGAGCGCCGCTTCTGCCTCTATTACTCTCCTGCCCGTGCCGCCGGCTCCAGGTCCCACCGCGCGAGCGCGGCGGCGTCGGATTCACGAGCGTCGCCCCATTTTTCGCCGTGTTCGGTCTTTTCCTTCTTCCAGAACGGCGCCTGCGTCTTGAGATGAATCCATCACGAACGCGCACGATTCGAACGCTTGCGCACGATGCATGGCGGTTGTCACAACCAGCGCGATCTGGTCGAACGGCAAGAGCTTTCCCACGCGATGCACGATCAGCACGTCCGAACCCGGCCAGCGTTCCCGCGCCTGCGCCGCGATCGCCTCCAGGGCCTTTTCGGTCATGCCGGGATAATGTTCCAGCTCCATTGCCTGGACGGTTTGGCCCTCGTTCAGGTCCCGCACCGTACCGACAAAACACGCCACAGCGCTCACCTTGGGATTGTCGGCGCGTAAAGCGGCAACTTCCGTGCTGAGATCGAAATCGGCTTCCTACACGCGGACCCAGGTCATTTCAGCCCCCGGTGACGGGCGGGAAAAACACGACTTCGCAGCTTTCCGTGATGCGTCGCGACGGGTCTGTCATTTCGTGGTTGCACGCCATGCGCAACGAGCGGCCCTCGGCGAAGGTTTCCACCCATGCTCCGCCGCGCATGCGCAGCCACGCCCTTACGTCGCCGAAGCTGGACACGCTGTCCGGCACGTCCACGCACTCGTTCGCCACGCCGAGCGCTTCGCGCACATCCGCAAAAAATCTCAATTCGACTTTCATGGCTGCCTTCAACGCATCAGTTCTGAAAACGGGATGAAACGCACGGTCTCGCCGGCCTCGATCGCGTGATCCGGCGGGTTATCAATCAGACCGTCGCCCCAGACCGTGGACGTCAACACAGCCGAGCTTTGATTCCCGAACACGTCCAACCCTCCCGCTTCGTTCACGCGGGCGCGCAGGAATTCGTTGCGCCGGTCGCCCTTTTTCTGCGTGAAATCGGCGCGCATGGCATAAACGCGCGGCTCAACTGCCTCCACGCCGCCAGCCGCAGGATGAAGGGACGCACGAACAGCAGGAACGTGCAAAAGCTGGACACCGAATTTCCCGGCAATCCGATAAAAAACGCCTCGCCGACCGATACATCGCCGCACGTGATGATCAGATCGTACTCGCGCGCCGGAGGGTTTCGCGGGTTGCGTCCAGCCGGTCAAGGCACGATACCGAGGTCCGTCATGTCGCAACCGAGCTTGGCGAGCAACGCACACAGCGTGAAACGGTAGTTGTAGATCGCGCCGGGACGCAACGGCTCACCCGGGCATGGTCAGTTCGTCACCGGTAAAAAACACCGCTACGCGCACTTTGCGCACGACTTCAAGCGCAGCGCTTTCCACCGATGCCGCGCACCGACGGGCAGAATCACCGAGCCGCGACGGATATCGGCACTTTGCTGCGTGATCCGCGCGACCGTGCCGGCAGCCAGCGGCTTGGCCGTCTGGCCGCCGGCACGCGCTGCGACACGGGTAGCGTCACAGTGCTCGATTCCGACGCCCCGGCGAGATCCGCAGCCCGCACCGCATACCCATCCATGGAACTGGTGTGCATAGGCGGGACATCGAGCGGCGACACGACTGCCGCAGCAAGCACGTGCCCGAGCGCATCGAAGGTATCAACGGTTTGTGCGCCGTCAACCCGGCGCGCTGCCGCCAGCAAAGTGGCGAGTGCGTCGGCGCGGCGGTGGACAGCATTGGCGGGCGTGAAGCGGCGGGCATGGTGGACATCGTCGGGGGATTTGTGTTGGTCGTGAAATGTGAAATGGGCCGCGCTGAAAAGCACGGCAACCGAAGCCTTATATATTGTAGCGAGAACCCAGGGTAGCGAGAACCGCCGGCCAAGCGGCCGCCCGGCGACGCCCGATTCGGGCTTATCAGCCATCCGGACAGGTGCAGGACAAACGTGCACCTCAGCTGTGCACCCTGGCTTCGCGACCTCTTTTTCGCGTGGCGTCCGCGCTGCCGCTCTCCCCAGGCTCGGTGATACACTCGCACGACACTTTCAGACTTCTCCCCTATGAAATTCTGTTCCGTCTGCGGCCACGAGGTCAGCCTGAGCATTCCGCCCGGCGACCACCGACGGCGCTACGTTTGCGGTAATTGCGGCACGGTGCATTATCAGAATCCGCGCAACGTGGTCGGGACCGTGCCCGTCTGGGACGACAAAGTGCTGCTGTGCCGGCGCGCGATCGAACCGCGCTACGGCTATTGGACCCTGCCGGCGGGTTTCATGGAGATGGACGAAACCACCAGCGAAGGCGCCGCGCGCGAAACGCTCGAGGAAGCCGGCGCGCGCGTCGAAATCCAAAGTCTATTCACGCTGCTGAACGTGCCGCACGTGCATCAGGTGCACCTCTTCTACCTTGCCAGGCTGCTGGATCTCGACATCGATGCAGGCGAGGAAAGTCTCGAAGTGAAGCTCTTCGATGAGAGCGACATCCCCTGGGACGAAATCGCCTTCCCGGCGGTCGGGCAGACGCTACGCTTCTTTTTCGCCGACCGCGCTGCCGGCAACTACTCTCTGCATACCGGCGACATCTTCCGCTCACTGCGCGAAGGCTGAGCGCCCCTCCGAATCATGGTTCCGTGGCTCGCCTCCGACGATCCGTTCCCCCCTGTCGAGCGCGCACTCGGCGAGGCGAGCGGCGTGCCCGGATTGCTCGCGGCCAGTGCGAAATTGCAGGGCAGCCGTCTTGTGGATGCGTATCAGAGCGGCATTTTCCCATGGTATTCCGACGGCCAGCCGGTGCTCTGGTGGAGTCCCGATCCGCGCATGGTGCTGATACCCGACGAATTCAAAGTCTCCGATTCGCTGCGTAAAACGCTGCGGCGCGTGTTGCGCGAGGCATCGTGGAAGATTTGCGTGGACAATGATTTCGCCTCCGTGATGCGGGCGTGCGCCCAGACGCCGCGCGAAGGTCAGCGTGGTACGTGGATCACGGCGGATATTGTGGAAGCGTATTCGTCGCTGCATCGCGAAGGCCGTGCGCACAGCATTGAAACGTGGTTCGAGGGCAAGCGCGTGGGCGGTCTTTATGGCGTCTCGTTTGGGCGCATGTTTTTCGGCGAATCGATGTTCGCGCACCGCACCGATGCCTCGAAAATTGCGCTCGCGGCGCTCATCGGACACTTGCGCCAGCATAAAATAGAGATGATAGACTGTCAGCAGAATACGTCGCACCTGGCGTCGCTGGGCGGCCGAGAGATCTCCCGCAAGGTATTTGTGAGACATCTGCGCGGGGCGGTCGGTAAACCGCCGATCCCCTGGCAGTTCGACAAATACGCGCTGCAGGAGACACTTCGGCCACCGCTGCTTCTGCCTGAATGAACGAGGCCGGTTCAGGCGAAGAACGACAGCCGATTCAGCGCATGAACCGCAGCCGGCGACCGGTAATTCCACCTTTGATATTCTCGAACAAAAATCCAGCAACATCGAACGTGATGTATAGCAGGCAAAATAGCGACACGACAGAGGTTTTCCGCCCTCCATCGGACCTGCGGCACGGTTGGGGTAGTAAGCAAGATAGACGCTTAGAACGAGAGCTGCCAACGTGACTCACCCCAATGAGCTGCCGCTTTCTCCGCTTTCGGCGTTGCAATTTTATGCAACGGCGCCGTATCCGTGCAGCTATCTGGACAGGCGCATCGCGCGCTCCCAGGTGGCCACTCCCAGCCACCTGATCAACTCGGACGTCTACACCGAACTCGTCAAGGCAGGTTTCCGACGCTCCGGGGTCTTCACCTATCGCCCATATTGCGACGGCTGCCGCGCGTGCGTGCCGGTGCGCGTGCCTATCGACCGCTTCACGCCGAACCGTACCCAGCGGCGCGTCTGGAAACAGCATGGCGATCTTGTTGCGAGCGTGGCACCGCTCCACTACGACGAGGAGCATTACGCGCTGTACATGCGCTACCAGTCGGCGCGGCACGCGGGCGGCGGCATGGATCGCGACAGCCGCGACCAGTATGAGCAATTCTTGCTGCAAAGCCGGATCAACTCGCGCCTGGTTGAATTCCGTGAGCCCGTAAGCGCCGGCAATCCCGGGGAGCCCGGAGCGAACTCCAATGGCAGTCTTGCCGAAGACGCCCCCGCGCCCGGTACCTTGCGCATGATCAGCATGATCGACATCCTCGGCGACGGACTTTCGTCGGTTTATACATTTTTCGAGCCCGGCCTGCCGCACACCAGTTTCGGCACTTACAACATCCTCTGGCAGATCGAGCAGGCGCGTAGCCTGGATTTGCCTCACGTCTATCTCGGTTACTGGATTCGTGAGAGCGACAAAATGGTGTACAAGGCGAATTTCCGGCCGCTGGAGGGCTTGATCGACGGCCGCTGGGACTTGCTCGATCCCACCACCATGCACTCCGCCGGAACGCCTCCCATGCCCAGCAAAATGCCCCCGGACAGACTACGGCGCTAGGGCTGCGACGGTTCTTCAACGGCCTTTTTTGTAGTCGTTTTCATCCGTGCGGCACTGCTTTTCGGTATGGCTTCGCAAAGCCGTTAAAATAGCGCGTCTTAAGTCTTAATTTACGCCGCTCCGGCCTTTCCTCCTCGTGTTCAGCTCTCTCTACCCGCTCGCCCGCGCGCAACTTTTTCGCATGGATGCGGAAGACGCCCATCACTTGACGCTGCGCATGCTCGGCGCCGCCGGCCGCACCGGTCTGGCCGGCATGTTCGCCGAGCGCGCCTCCGATTTGCCGCGTACCGTCATGGGCCTGAGCTTTCGCAACCCGGTCGGGCTCGCAGCGGGGCTGGACAAAGACGGAGCGTGTATTGACGGACTGGCGTCGCTCGGGTTTGGATTCATCGAAGTGGGGACGGTCTCGCCGCGCGCGCAACCCGGCAATCCGCGCCCGCGCATGTTTCGCCTGCCCAATGCACAGGCGCTGATCAACCGGCTCGGGTTCAACAACCGCGGCGTCGATCAGTTCGTCGAGAACGTGAAGGCGGCGCGGTATCGCGGCGTACTGGGGCTGAACATCGGCAAGAACACCGATACACCCATAGAACGCGCTGCTGAAGATTATTTGTACTGCCTCGATCGGGTGTACCCTTTCGCAAGCTATGTGACGATCAACATTTCGTCGCCGAATACGAAAAACCTGCGCCAGTTGCAAGGCGCCGGCGAACTCGACGCGCTGCTCGGCGCGCTGAAGGACAAACAGCAACGACTCTCCGACATGCACGACAAGCTCGTGCCGCTCGCGCTGAAGATCGCCCCTGATCTCGACGATGAGCAGGTCAAGGAAATTGCCGCCACCTTGCTGCGTCACAAGATTGATGGCGTGATTGCGACCAACACCACGCTGTCGCGCACGGCCGTAACGGGCATGAAACATGGCGATGAAGCTGGCGGGCTGTCGGGCAAGCCGGTGTTCGAAGCGTCGAATGCGGTGATCCGCAAATTGCGCGCGGAGCTGGGCAGCGAGGTGTCGATCATCGGCGTGGGCGGCATTATGTCAGGCGAGGACGCGCGCAAGAAACTCGCGGCGGGCGCATCGCTTGTGCAGATCTACACCGGCTTGATCTATCGAGGCCCAGCGCTCGTGACAGAATGCGTCGAAGCGCTGGCACGGACGAGCGCCGCTGCATGACCGGATCTTTCCTTCTTACCACACTTGGCTCATATCCACATGAGCAAACGATCTGAAGACGGCATTGCGTTTTAGCTATCATCGCCGCACTTCAGATCACTGATAAAAACCAGGACAAAGGCAAATAACTCATGAAACTATCTCTCTTCAAGAAAGTGTTCGTGGCAGGCTTGATCGGCGCATCACTCTCGGCTGTTGCCCACGCTCAAGACCTGCTGGATTCGGTCAAGCAACGCGGTACGTTGCGCATTGGCCTGGAAGGCACGTTTCCCCCGTTCAACTCGAAGACGCCGCAAGGTGAACTCGTCGACTTCGACGTGGATATCGCAAAGGCGGTTGCAGCGAAGCTCGGCGTGGGTCTCGGCACGAACTACATAGACATGGCGAAGGCTGTGCCGGGTATCGACGTAACGAAGCCGGCGAAGTAAGCCTGCACAGTAAATCCGGACCCTCAAGCGTTCGGCATCGGGGCGGCTTCTCAAGGATGCCGCCCTTTGCATTTGATGCCCGCCTCCGACTTTACGCCTACTTTTATTCCTTCATGTTCACGACATCCCTGCTCGTTCAATCCATACCGGCCCTTGCACAAGGTGCTGTCCTAACGATCAAGTTCGCGGTCTATTCGATGTTCTTCGGCCTGATCGCGGGCACGATACTCGCGATGATAGGCATCAACCGAAGCCGGACACTGGTCAGCATAGGGCGCGCTTATGTGAGCGTGATGCGCGGCACGCCGCTGCTGGTGCAGATTTTCGTGATCTATTATGGGTTGCCGAGTCTGGGTATTTCGCTTGATCCGATGCCGGCGGGGGTGATCGCCTTGTCGGCGAATGTAGCGGCTTATCTTTCCGAAAACATGCGCGGCGCCATTCTCGGGATTCAGAACGGGCAGTGGCTGGCAGCTTATAGTTTGGGCTTGTCGAGGATGCAGACGCTGCGGTATGTGATTGGTCCACAGGCGCTGCGGCTTGCTATGCCCAGCCTGTCGAATAGCCTGATCAGTTTGATCAAGGATACGTCGCTGGTGTCGGTGACCGCGGTTACCGAATTGCTACGGAGTGCGCAGGAAGTGATTGCCGCTACGTATATCAGCCATTGCCGTTGTATCTCGCTGCCGCTAGTGTATTGGGTGCTGTGCAGCGTACTGGAGTTCGTGCAGCGGCTGTTTGAACGCCGGTTGGTGTTGCCGGGGAGGCATTGAAAAAGGGTTTTTGGGCCTGTCATAAATTTTGTGTGTAAGGTATAACATGTATCTTAAGGAGAATTTATGCCACGCAAACTCAAGACGGCCACCGATGCCCAGACGGCGTTGCCGTCGATTCCGAAGGAACTGATCGATCAGTTCGTGAAGGGACCCATGACGGCTGAAGCGGTACACGCCGCTTCGGCCGCATTCAAGAAGGCGCTGATCGAGCGGGCGCTGGGCGTCCTGCCAGACAGCACCCGGGACGTCCTGGGACTGTGGATCGAGAACACCGAGGGCGCGAAGTTCTGGATGAAGGTGTTCAGCGACCTGAAGGTACGTGGCGTGCAGGACATCCTGATCGCGGTCACCGACGGACTGAAGGGCATGCCTGAAGCGCTGGGCGCGGTGTTCCCGGCCACTACCCTGCAGACGTGCATCGTGCACCTGATCCGCAGCTGGATTACGCGAGCTGGAAAGACCGACGGGCACTGGCGGCGACCATCCGGCCGATCTGCGGCGAGCGCTGAGGCTGCTCAGGCCGAACTGGACACATTCGAACAGGGTGAATGGGGTAAGCGATTCCCCACCGTAGTGGCTGCCTGGCGTCGCGCCTGGGACCGCGTCATACCCTTCTTTGCGTTTCCGCCAGCGGTGCGCAAGGTCATTTACACCACAAATGCCATTGAGAGCGTGAATGCCCAGCGACGCAAGATCGTCAAGACGCGAGGGCACTTCCCGACGGACGAGGCCGCGACCAAACTGCTGTGGCTGGCCTTGCGCAATATCACGGCTGACTGGAGTCGTGCAGCGCATGACTGGAAGGCAGCGATGAACCAGTTCGCGATCCTCTATGAGGATCGCTTTACCAGGATTCGTTTGTAAAATGCCATTCATGGCCTGCCAGATGGCAGGCTTTTATCCGCGTGCGCCCAGTATGGGCGCAATCTTGGAGGTGTAAGTCCTCCCGTGAGTTGACCACAGCGAACGAAGTGAAGCGCAACTACGTGAGGGTGACCGAGCGTTAGGAGGAAGCGTGGAGCGAAACCGTGAGCCGATGTACAAGAACCGGATAGAAGGCAGTGCCGATCAGGGCAAGCGGGCGCGTAACCGCGAAGCTCTCGTGGTCAAGGATTAGGTGCG
>LGTG01000194.1 GCA_001190015.1 Candidatus Burkholderia crenata | reverse complement strand
TCTTACAGGTTGGGGCTTGTAAGTGCCGTTCAGCAGCATGGCCCGTATCGACGGCCAGTGCTCACGCAGGTACGCCGGTAGTGCGTGGACCGTCATGCCGTCCACGCCCGGTGCACCTTTGTTCGCTTTCACGCGTTTCAACGCCTGCTTCAGGTTCTCCCGTTCACATATTTCTTCCATCAGTCGGTCGCAAGCCGACGGGCTTTCAGACTCGGGGTTCGCCGCCACAGGTTCAACCCCTCGGACGGCGGTCATCCAGGCTTCACCCAGACCTCCAGCGCCAAGGACGCGATGCGTTTTCTGCTGCGCTCTCATGTCGAGTTATCCGGCTTACTCACCGCTCCTTTCCGTTTGGGCCTTCAGGCGTCGCCGCCCTAATATAATATGCCCGCTGCTGACTCCTGTCGGGCGCTCAGCGGTCCTTGCGAACCGCTCAGTCCTGAGTCCAGGACACCCGGCAAACCTTCCGAGGTAAGCTCAACCGCCTTCACCGCACACCTGCCGGATTTACCACCCCAGCCCTTGATGGTTATGGACTTCGCGATCCATTGCTCGCTCGTCCACCTGGGTAAGCCTCTCATCCGATTTCTGTTCGTCAGGTCGCAGCTTTGCTACACGCTTCCTTCAGACCCCGCCTCGCGACGATGCCCTTGCGTTTCGCTAGTCCTTCACCACCATCAGTTTGGACAGGGGACTTACACTCCCAAGCTGTTGCGCATGCTCGGCGCACAAAAAAACCGCCCGGTATAAACCAGGCGGCTTCTCGTACTAGCAAATCAGTTACCAAAGCCCGAACCTGTAAAAAGGCCCGGACTCCAAAGCTTACTCCGCCGGATGCTGCTGTTCCGCAGGTGCTGCAAGTGCGGTTCCGGCCTTACCGAAATCGAACGATTCTTCCTCTGCAATCTGGTCGAAGCGTTGACGATCCGACAGCTCGCGACTCTTGTGTGCCTTGTGGAATGCGAGACCCGTACCGGCCGGAATCAAACGGCCGACGATCACGTTTTCCTTCAGACCGCGCAAATCGTCGCGCTTGCCCATGATGGCCGCTTCGGTCAACACGCGCGTCGTTTCCTGGAACGAAGCTGCCGAGATGAACGAATCGGTCGAGAGCGATGCCTTCGTAATACCCAGCAGCACGTTCTCGTAGGTTGTGGGAATCTTGTCTTCTGCAGCCATCCGGTCGTTCTCGTCCAGCATGTCCGAACGCTCAACCTGTTCGCCCATGATGAAGCGCGTATCGCCGTTTTCGACGATCTGCACACGGCGCAACATCTGACGCACGATCACTTCAATGTGCTTGTCGTTGATCTTCACGCCCTGAAGACGGTACACGTCCTGCACTTCGTCCACGATGTAGCGAGCCAGCGCTTCGATACCCTGCAAACGCAGGATGTCGTGCGGGTCCGCCGGGCCATCGACAATCATTTCGCCCTTGTTGACGACCTGACCATCGTGCACCAGCACCTGCTTTTCCTTCGTGATCAGGAACTCATGCTGCTCCCCTTCCACGTCGGTAATGACGAGACGCTGCTTGCCCTTCGTGTCCTTACCAAACGACGTCGTACCCGTGACTTCCGCCAAGATACCGGCGTCCTTCGGCGAGCGCGCTTCGAACAGTTCGGCCACACGCGGCAGACCACCGGTAATGTCACGCGTCTTCTGCGCTTCAACCGGGATACGTGCCAGCACTTCACCCACCTGCACTTGCTGACCATCCTTCACGGTGATCAGTGCGCCGACCTGGAAGCCGATCTGCACCGAATGCTCGGTGTTCGGGATCTTGACTTCTTCGCCTTGCACATCGAGCAGCTTCACTTGCGGACGACCGCTCTTCGCCGCTTGCGGACCGCGACGCTTCACGTCGATCACGACGAGCGTTGAAAGCCCAGTCACATCGTCGATCTGCTTCGCCACCGTCACGCCTTCTTCGACGTTTTCGAACTTCACCGTACCGCCCCACTCGGTGATGATCGGACGGGTCAGCGGATCCCATTGAGCCAGTTGTGCACCAGCCTTGATCTGCGCGCCGTCCAGTTGCAGCAACGTTGCGCCATACGGGATCTTGTGACGTTCGCGCTCACGACCGAGGTCGTCGGCAATGATCGCTTCGCCCGAACGCGAGATGACGATCTGCTCGCCCTTTGCATTCGTGACGTAACGCATGGTTGCCGTGAAACGCACCGTACCGTTCGACTTCGCTTCCACCGACGAAGCGATCGCCGCACGCGACGCCGCACCACCGATGTGGAACGTACGCATGGTCAACTGCGTGCCCGGTTCACCGATCGACTGAGCAGCGATCACACCCACCGCTTCGCCGACGTTCACGCGCGAGCCACGACCCAGATCGCGGCCATAGCACGAAGCGCACAGGCCGTAACGCGTTTCGCAGGTCAACGGCGTGCGCACGCGCACTTCGTCAATACCCAGGCGTTCGATTTCGTCCACTGCATCTTCGTCGAGCAACGTGCCCGATTCGTACAGCGTTTCCTGCGTTCCCGGATTGACGACGTCAGCCACGGTCACGCGACCGAGAATCCGGTCACGCAACGCTTCGACAACTTCACCGCCTTCAACCAGCGCCTTCATGGCAACGCCGTTCGTCGTGCCGCAATCATCTTCGACCACGACCAAGTCCTGCGTCACGTCAACGAGACGACGCGTCAGGTAACCCGAGTTCGCCGTCTTCAACGCCGTATCGGCCAGGCCTTTACGTGCACCGTGCGTCGAGATGAAGTACTGCAACACGTTCAGGCCTTCACGGAAGTTCGCCGTGATAGGCGTCTCGATAATCGAGCCGTCCGGCTTCGCCATCAGGCCACGCATACCGGCCAGCTGACGAATCTGAACAGCGGATCCACGAGCGCCGGAGTCGGCCATCATGTAGATCGAGTTGAACGATTCCTGCTTCGTCTGATTACCGTCGCGGTCGACCACGGGTTCCGTAGCCAACTGCTCCATCATCGCCTTGCCGACCGCTTCCGACGTTGCCGACCAGATGTCGACCACGTTGTTGTAGCGCTCTTGCGAGGTAACGAGACCCGACATGTACTGACGGTCGTATTCCTTCACCTTCTTGGCTGCATCGCCAACGATCTGCTCTTTCTGCGGCGGCACGAGCATGTCGTCGACGCAAATCGAAATACCGGCGCGCGTAGCCAGACGGAAACCCATCTGCATCAGCTGGTCGGCGAAGATCACCGTTTCACGCAGACCGCACTTGCGGAATGCCGTGTTGATCAGACGCGAAATTTCCTTCTTCTTCAGTGGACGGTTCAGTACTGAGAACGGCAGTCCCGGCGGGAGAATTTCCGACAGGATCGAACGGCCAACCGTGGTTGCGTACAGCGTGATCTTCGGCACGAACTTCGGTGCGCCTTCGCTCTGGTCCGGGTTGTGGATCATTTCCGTGATCCGGACGTTCACGCGCGACGCCAGCGCGACTTCCTTGTTCTCGTACGCGCGAATTGCTTCCGACACGCCCGTGAACGTCATGCCTTCGCCCTTGCCATTCACCGCTTCACGCGATGTGTAGTAGAGGCCCAGCACAATATCCTGCGACGGTACGATCGACGGATCGCCGTTCGCCGGGAACAGAACGTTGTTCGACGCCAGCATCAGCGTACGCGCTTCCATCTGCGCTTCCAGCGACAGCGGCACGTGAACGGCCATCTGGTCACCGTCGAAGTCGGCGTTGAACGCCGCGCAAACGAGCGGGTGCAGCTGGATAGCCTTACCTTCGATCAGCACCGGCTCGAAAGCCTGAATGCCAAGACGGTGAAGCGTCGGCGCACGGTTCAGCATGACCGGATGTTCGCGGATCACCTCTTCCAAAATGTCCCACACCACCGGCGTCTGGTTCTCGACTTCCTTCTTCGCAGCCTTGATGGTGGTAGCAACACCCATCACTTCGAGCTTGTTGAAGATAAACGGCTTGAACAGTTCGAGCGCCATCAGCTTCGGCAGACCGCACTGATGCAGCTTGAGCGTCGGGCCAACCACGATCACCGAACGACCCGAGTAGTCAACGCGCTTACCGAGCAAGTTCTGACGGAAACGACCGCCCTTACCCTTGATCATGTCAGCGAGCGACTTCAGCGGACGCTTGTTCGCGCCGGTCATAGCCTTACCGCGACGACCGTTGTCGAGCAGCGAATCGACGGCTTCCTGCAGCATCCGCTTTTCGTTGCGGACGATGATTTCAGGCGCCTTCAGTTCGAGCAAACGCTTCAACCGGTTGTTACGGTTGATCACGCGGCGATACAAGTCGTTCAGGTCCGACGTCGCGAAGCGGCCGCCATCCAGCGGCACCAGCGGACGCAGTTCCGGCGGCAATACCGGCAGCACTTCGAGCACCATCCAGTCCGGCTTGATGCCCGAACGCTGGAATGCTTCAAGTACTTTCAGGCGCTTCGCGTACTTCTTGATCTTCGCTTCCGAACCCGTGTTCTTGAGTTCGGTGCGCAGCACTTCGACCTGTTCGTCGATGTTGATCGCACGCAGCAGTTCACGCACGCCTTCCGCACCCATCTCGGCACGGAATTCGTCGCCGTATTCTTCGACTTTATTGTAGTAATCCTCTTCGGTCATGATCTGCCGCGCTTTCAGCCGCGTCATGCCCGGTTCGATCACGACATATGCTTCGAAATACAGCACGCGTTCGATGTCGCGCAGCGTCATGTCGAGCACCATGCCGAGACGCGACGGCAGCGACTTCAAGAACCAGATGTGCGCAACCGGCGAGGCCAGTTCAATGTGGCCCATCCGTTCGCGACGCACCTTGGCGAGCGTGACTTCAACGCCGCACTTTTCGCAGATCACGCCGCGGTGCTTCAGGCGCTTGTACTTGCCGCACAGGCACTCGTAGTCCTTGATCGGGCCAAAAATCTTGGCGCAGAACAGGCCATCGCGTTCCGGCTTGAACGTCCGGTAGTTGATGGTTTCAGGCTTCTTCACTTCGCCGAAGGACCACGAACGAATCTTGTCCGGCGAGGCCAGACCGATCTTGATCGCGTCAAAAACTTCAGGTTGTTGAACTTGCTTGAATAGATCGAGCAGAGCTTTCATTGCTTCTCTCCAGTAGTCCGATTAGTTCCGGTCCAGGTCGATGTCGATAACGAGCGACCGGATTTCCTTCACCAACACATTGAACGACTCAGGCATGCCGGCGTCGATCACGTGGTCACCCTTGACCAGGTTTTCATACACCTTGGTACGACCCGCCACGTCATCCGACTTAACAGTCAGCATTTCTTGCAGCACGTACGAAGCGCCATATGCTTCGAGCGCCCACACTTCCATCTCACCGAAACGCTGGCCACCGAACTGCGCCTTACCACCCAGCGGCTGCTGCGTGACAAGCGAGTACGGTCCGGTTGAACGAGCGTGCATCTTGTCGTCAACCAAGTGATGCAGTTTCAGGTAATGCATGTAGCCCACCGTGACCGTCCGTTCGAACGGTTCACCCGTGCGGCCGTCGCTCAACTGCACCTGGTTCTTCGACTTCGTCATGCCCAACTGCTTCGCGATGTCGTCAGGGAACGCCAGATCCAGCGCGCATTCCATTTCGCCTTCCGTTGCGCCATCGAACACCGGCGTTGCAAAAGGAACACCTTCGCGCAGGTTCTTCGCCAGTTCGACGATTTCGTCATCGGTAAAGCTGTCCAGCTCTTCCTGACGGCCCGACTCGTTGTAAATCTTGGTCAGGAAAGCACGCAGCTCTTCGATCTTGGTCTGACGCTGCAGCATTTCGCCGATACGCCATCCCAGACCCTTCGCGGCCCAGCCCAGATGCACTTCGAGAATCTGACCCACGTTCATCCGCGACGGCACGCCGAGCGGATTCAGCACGACGTCGGCCGGACGGCCATCGGCCATGTACGGCATGTCTTCGATCGGCACGATCTTCGACACCACACCCTTGTTACCGTGACGGCCGGCCATCTTGTCGCCCGGTTGCAGACGACGCTTGACGGCTAGGTACACCTTGACCATCTTCAGCGCGCCCGGCGGCAGTTCGTCGCCTTGCGTCAGCTTCTTGCGTTTTTCTTCGAACGCCAGATCGAACTGGTGACGCTTTTGTTCGATGGAATCCTTGATAGCTTCGAGCTGTGCCGCTGCTTCTTCGTCCGCGAGGCGGATGTCGAACCAGTGGTAATGATCCAGATCTTCCAGGTACGGCAGGTCGATCTTCGTGCCCTTCGCCAGCTTCTTCGGACCGCCGTTCGCGACCTTGCCGTTGAGCATACGGGCGAGACGCGAGAACGCGTCGCCTTCCACAATGCGCAGCTGGTCGTTCAAGTCCAGGCGATAACGCTTCAGTTCGTCATCGATAATCTGCTGTGCACGTTTGTCACGCGTAATGCCTTCGCGCGTAAACACTTGCACGTCGATCACCGTTCCGCTCATGCCCGACGGCACGCGCAGCGACGTATCCTTCACGTCCGACGCCTTCTCACCGAAGATCGCGCGCAGCAGCTTTTCTTCCGGCGTCAGTTGGGTTTCGCCCTTCGGCGTGACCTTACCGACCAGCACATCGCCCACTTCCACTTCAGCGCCGATGCACACAATGCCCGACTCATCGAGACGGCCGAGTTGCACTTCAGCCAGGTTCGAGATGTCGCGCGTGATTTCTTCCGGTCCAAGCTTCGTATCGCGTGCAACCACATTCAGTTCTTCGATGTGGATCGACGTGTAACGGTCTTCAGCAACGACCTTCTCCGAGATCAGGATCGAATCTTCGAAGTTGTAGCCGTTCCACGGCATGAACGCGACCAGCATGTTCTGACCGAGCGCGAGCTCGCCCAGATCGGTCGATGCGCCGTCGGCCACGACGTCGCCACGGCCAACACGGTCACCGACCTTAACGATCGGACGCTGGTTGATGTTCGTGTTCTGATTCGAACGCGTGTACTTGATCAGGTTGTAGATGTCGACACCGACTTCACCGGCAACCGCTTCATCGTCGTTCACGCGAATCACTATACGGCCTGCATCGACGTAATCCACGATACCGCCGCGGAACGCCTGCACGGTCGTACCCGAATCGACTGCCACCGTATGTTCAATACCCGTACCGACCACAGCCTTTTCAGGACGCAGGCAAGGAACGGCCTGACGCTGCATGTTCGAGCCCATCAATGCGCGGTTCGCGTCATCGTGTTCAAGGAACGGAATCAGCGAAGCAGCCACGGACACGATCTGCGACGGCGCCACGTCCATGTACTGAATACGGTCCGGCGTGACCATCAGCGTTTCGCCCGCTTCACGCGACGAAACCAGTTCGTCGGTCAGCGTGCCACCTTCGCCCAGCGACGTGTTCGCCTGAGCAACCACGTAGCGGCCTTCTTCAATCGCCGACAGGTAGTCGATCTGATCCGTCACCTTGCTGTCGACCACTTTCCGATACGGCGTCTCGAGGAAACCGTATTCGTTCAAGTGCGCGTACAGCGCCAGCGAGTTGATCAGCCCGATGTTCGGACCTTCCGGCGTTTCAATCGGGCACACACGGCCGTAGTGGGTCGGGTGCACGTCGCGGACTTCAAAGCCTGCGCGTTCACGCGTCAAACCGCCCGGTCCAAGAGCCGAAACACGGCGCTTGTGGGTGATTTCCGAGAGCGGGTTCGTCTGGTCCATAAACTGCGACAACTGCGACGAACCGAAGAACTCACGAATGGCCGACGAAATCGGCTTCGAGTTGATCAGGTCGTGCGGCATCAGGTTTTCGCTTTCAGCCTGACCCAGACGTTCCTTAACAGCCCGTTCCACGCGCACGAGGCCCGCGCGGAATTGGTTCTCAGCCAACTCCCCCACGCAACGCACGCGGCGATTGCCCAAGTGATCGATGTCATCGACTTCGCCCTTGCCGTTACGCAGCTCGACCAGGATCTTGATGGTCGCGAGGATGTCGTCATCCTGCAGCGTCATCAGACCGGTGATTTCGTCACGGCCCACGCGGCGGTTGAACTTCATACGACCCACCTTCGACAGGTCGTACGCGTCTTCGCTGTAGAACATACGGTTGAACAGCGCATCAACAGCTTCTTCCGTCGGCGGTTCACCCGGACGCATCATGCGGTAGATCGCGATACGTGCAGCCATGCGGTCGGCGGTTTCGTCGATACGCAGCGTCGACGAGATGTACGGACCCTGGTCCAGATCGTTCGTGTAGAGCGTCTGGATGTCCTTGACCTTCGACTCGCGCAGCTTCTCGAGCACCATTTCGGTGATCTCGTCGTTGGCGTTCGCGATCACTTCACCCGTTTCGCCGTCCACGACGTTCTTCGCCAGCACGCGGCCGAGCAAATAGTCTTCCGGTACCGAGATGAACTTCGTCTTCGCGGCTTCGAGGTCGCGGATGTGCTTCGCGTTGATCCGCTTGTCCTTCTGGACGATGACTGCGCCTTCGCGATCCTGGATGTCGAAGCGCGCGACTTCACCGCGCAGACGCTCCGGCACGAATTCCATTTGCGCGCCTTCACCCATCAGAGCGAAGTTATCGAAGACGAAGAAGTTTGCGAGGATCTGTTCCGGCGTCAGGCCGATAGCCTTCAGCAGGATGGTCACAGGCATTTTCCGGCGACGATCGACGCGGAAATACAGCACGTCCTTCGGATCGAATTCGAAGTCGAGCCACGAACCACGGTAAGGGATGATACGAGCCGAGAACAGCAGCTTGCCCGAGCTGTGCGTCTTGCCCTTGTCATGTTCGAAGAACACACCAGGCGAACGGTGCAACTGGGACACGATCACACGTTCCGTGCCGTTGATGACGAACGAACCAGTCGGCGTCATGAGCGGCATTTCGCCCATGTAGACTTCCTGTTCCTTCACTTCCTTGACGACCGGCTTGCTCGGCGATTCCTTGTCAAGCAGCACCAGACGTACCTTGGCGCGCAAGACGGAACAATACGTCAAACCGCGCTGCTGGCATTCCTTGATGTTGAATGCCGGCGGTGAGAGCATGTAGCTGACGAACTCGAGACGCGCAAAACCGTTGTGAGAAACGATCGGAAACACCGATGAGAATGCTGCTTGCAGTCCTTCTGCCTTACGCTGAGTCCCGATGGTCTCGGCTTGCAGAAATGTGCTGAATGATTCAAGCTGGGTTGCCAGCAAGAAGGGAACTTGGTGAACGATGGGGCGTTTCGCGAAACTCTTGCGAATACGCTTCTTCTCGGTGAAGGAATATTGCATACGATCTCCGAATCACGGCGGGCGTTGCCGAGGCGGGATACCTCGATGACACGACCCGGTGTTCACCGACTGAAACTCGCCATACGACCGGGGAGGACGAACGAGCCTAGAAGCTTGGTGGTTGGCCGCTACTAACCGCTGGCTGACGGCAGCGGATGCCTGTGTTGCCCACTACCCGACCAAACTTGCCTTCTGCAGTCGCTTCAGAAGACAAAGAAAAGAATCGGTAAAATAGTCTGACCGATGTTTTTCTTTGGCTTCTGTGAGGTTTTTGTTGCCGAAACCGGGGACTTAAAACATTGTCCCCACAAAGCAGAAAAAGGCTGGCGGTCAATAGACCGCCAGCCTTAGCAAAGCGCAGCGAAACTTACTTGATTTCAGCCTTCGCGCCTGCTTCTTCCAACTTCTTTTTCGCTTCTTCAGCAGCAGCCTTCGGTATCGATTCCTTAACAGGCTTCGGTGCGCCGTCAACCAGGTCCTTCGCTTCCTTCAGGCCGAGACCCGTCAGTTCGCGAACAGCCTTAATTACCGACACCTTGTTTGCGCCGATTTCGACCAGGCTCACCGTGAACTCGGTCTGCTCTTCAGCAACAGCAGCGCCAGCACCTGCGGGGCCTGCAACTACGACAGCAGCAGCCGACACGCCAAACTTTTCTTCGAACGCCTTGACCAGCTCGTTCAATTCCAGAACCGACATCGAGCTTACTGCTTCGAGGATGTCATCTTTTGCGATTGCCATTTGAGATACTCCTAAATTTTGAATTCGGATACAGCCAGCGATCTTGTAAGCCTAACCAGGCAACCAAGCGCGATACGTTAAGCAGCAACTTCCGGTTGCGCTCCAGCCGGAGCTTCAGCACCGCCACCCTTTTTCTCGGCAAGCGCGGCCAAAGCGCGCGCGAAGCCGGCAACAGGGGCTTGCATGACGTACAACAACTTGGAGAGCAGTTCTTCGCGGCTCGGGATGTTGGCGAGTGCTTGCACAGCCGCCTTGTCCATCACGTTGCCTTCGTAGGAACCAGCCTTGATGATCAACTTGTCATTGGTTTTGCCGAAGTCGTTAACAACCTTGGCAGCAGCAATTGCATCTTCCGAGATGCCGTAGATCAGAGGGCCCGTCATCTGCTCGGCCAGCGGAGCGAACGGCGTACCTTCCACGGCGCGACGCGCCAACGTGTTTTTCAACACGCGGAGATACACTTGTTGCTCGCGAGCCTTTGCGCGCAGCTTGGTTAGATCGCCAACCGCAATTCCACGATACTCAGCGAGCACCATCGTCTGAGCCTTCGCGACTTGCGCGGCGACTTCAGCGACAACCGCCTGCTTGTCTTCTTTGTTCAGTGGCACGGTTAAACCTCCAGATTCGATGCGCCAACTTAGCGCACCGCGTTCAACAACGGCGTCCGACCTGTCAGGAGTATTTCGACCGGCTGGTGCGCACCTCACAGCACGTGACAACCGACTTCAACCACACCAAAACTGTTCCGGGTTTGCCATCTGCGTTGGCTTGCATTAAGATCGCGCCCAACTAATATTGCTGCGCTTCCGCCAACGGTCTTTGACAACTGGTTGCTCGCCAAACTGCAGCTTGCAACCGCCCAAAGCCCTTAACGCTGGCTGACGCGATCTCGCGTCAGCCAGCGCATGATTCTTGTCAGCCAGCGCATGATTCTTTACTACGAGAGCGTGGAGTGATCTACGCGCACGCCAACACCCATGGTGCTCGACAGTGCGATCTTGCGCAGATACACGCCTTTGCTGGTCGCCGGCTTGGCCTTTTGAAGGGCTTCCACCAGTGCCGACAGATTCTGACGCAACGACGCCGGCTCAAACGAAACACGGCCGATGGTTGCGTGGATGATCCCGCCCTTGTCGACGCGGAACTGCACCTGACCAGCCTTTGCGTTGCGAACAGCTTGAGCAACGTCAGCGGTAACTGTACCGATCTTCGGGTTCGGCATCAGGCCGCGCGGGCCGAGAATCTGACCGAGCGTACCGACAACGCGCATTGTGTCTGGCGAAGCGATCACAACGTCGAAGTTCAGGTTACCGGCCTTGACTTGCTCAGCCAGGTCTTCCATACCGACGACTTCTGCGCCGGCTGCATGAGCCTGTTCAGCCTTTTCGCCTTGCGCAAACACCGCAACGCGAACCGACTTACCGGTGCCTGCGGGCAACACGACTGAACCGCGAACCACTTGGTCCGACTTCTTCGCGTCGATGCCAAGCTGCACAGCTACGTCAATAGATTCATCGAACTTCGCGCTTGCGCATTCTTTCACGAGCGAAAGAGCGTCGTCGACGGGATACAGCTTCATACGATCGACCTTGGAGGCGAACGCTTGAAGACGCTTAGAAAGCTTAGCCATTTACACGCCCTCCACGGTGATGCCCATCGAACGGGCGCTGCCGGCGATCGTACGGACCGCTGCGTCCAGATCCGCTGCCGTCAGGTCAGGCATCTTGGTCTTTGCAATTTCTTCAGCTTGAGCGCGCGTAATGCTGCCGACCTTGTCAGCATTCGGCTTCGGCGAACCCTTCTGGATACCCGCTGCCTTCTTGATCAGAACGTTCGCCGGCGGCGTCTTCATGATGAACGTGAAGCTCTTATCCGCGAATGCCGTAATAACCACCGGCACCGGCAGACCCAGCTCCATCGCTTGAGTCTGCGCGTTAAACGCCTTGCAGAACTCCATGATGTTCAGGCCACGCTGGCCCAGTGCCGGACCAACCGGCGGTGACGGGTTGGCTTTACCTGCAGGAATCTGTAGTTTGATAAAGCCGATGATTTTCTTTGCCATGTTGAAAACCTCTGCAGAACGCGTTAGCGTCTGGTGAGTGATAACGCGCGCTCGCCAAAATCGGCTACTGACGCTCCTCAACAGCCATAACGCGGACTGTAAGCGCGAACCGCGCTACGAAATGAACACTTTGAACACTTCGAGCGCAGCAAAAAACGAATGTTTTTAGCCCTTCTCGACCTGGCCAAATTCCAGTTCAACGGGGGTCGAACGTCCAAAAATGGTGATAGATACCCGAACGCGCGATTTTTCGTAGTTGACTTCTTCGACATTGCCGTTGAAGTCCGTGAACGGACCGTCCTTAACCCGAACTATCTCGCCCACTTCGAAGAGCGTTTTCGGACGCGGTTTTTCCACGCCTTCCTGCATCTGCGACATGATCTTTTCCACTTCACGCGGAGAGATCGGGCTCGGACGATTACGCGCCCCACCAACAAAACCTGTCACTTTGGCAGTATTTTTTACCAGGTGCCACGTTTCGTCCGTCATGTCCATTTCGACGAGCACATAGCCCGGAAAGAAACGACGCTCGGTCACCGACTTGTGACCACCCTTCACTTCCACGACTTCTTCGGTCGGGACGAGAATTTGACCAAACTGATCTTGCATGCCGGCGCGGTCGATGCGCTCCTGAAGCGCACGTTGCACGCTCTTCTCCATACCGGAGTAGGCGTGCACGACATACCAACGTTTTCCGCTCGGTGATGCTAGTGCTTCGCTCATATCATCTCCAACCCAGAATTGCCGAGAATATCACCCACTCAATTGACTTATCGCTAAGCCACAAGAAGATTGCCATGATCAACACAAATGCGAAGACCACCAGCGTGGTTTGCATGGCTTCCTTACGTGCCGGCCACACCACCTTACGGACTTCTTTGTACGAATCTTTGGCAAAGGCGATAAAACCCTTTCCCGGTGCGGAGAGAAGACCGACCGCAACACCCGCGATCAAGCCGACAGCCAGCGCGGCGCCGCGAACGTACCACTCCTGGCCACTCAACCAGAAGAAACCTACGAACCCGGCCAAGACCAACAATACACCCGCGGTCAACATCAACTTATCGCCGGAAGTATTTACAGTTTCGACGGAAGGATTCGCCATAACACCTTAAGCAGCGCCCGGAGGCGCAAGATTGTGGCAGGGGCAGAGGGAATCGAACCCCCAACCTTCGGTTTTGGAGACCGACGCTCTGCCAGTTGAGCTATACCCCTAAACCATTTCGGGGTCGGCGATTTCGCGAACCCCGAAGACTACAGACTATCGAACAATTTCTGGCTTTGCTCGATTTATTCGAGAACCTTGGCGACGACACCAGCGCCGACGGTACGACCGCCTTCACGGATAGCGAAGCGCAGACCTTCTTCCATCGCGATCGGAGCGATCAGCTTCACCGTGATCGACACGCTGTCGCCCGGCATGACCATTTCCTTGTCCTTCGGCAACTCGATCGAACCCGTTACGTCCGTGGTACGAAAGTAGAACTGCGGGCGATAGTTGTTGAAGAACGGCGTGTGACGGCCGCCTTCGTCCTTGCTCAACACATACACTTTAGCCGTGAAGTGCGTGTGCGGCATGATCGAACCCGGCTTGGCCAACACTTGACCACGCTCCACGTCTTCACGCTTCGTGCCGCGCAGCAGAATACCCACGTTGTCGCCCGCTTGACCTTGGTCCAGCAGCTTGCGGAACATTTCCACGCCCGTGCACGTCGTCTTCACCGTCGGCTTGATACCGATGATTTCGATTTCTTCGCCAACCTTCACCACACCGCGTTCGATACGACCCGTCACCACCGTGCCGCGGCCCGAGATCGAGAACACGTCTTCCACCGGCATCAGGAACGAACCGTCAATGGCGCGCTCCAGCGTCGGAATGTACGTGTCCAGTGCGTCGGCCAGGTTCATGATCGCCACTTCGCCCAGCTCTCCCGTGTCGCCTTCCAGCGCCAGCTTGGCCGAACCCTTGATGATCGGCGTGTCGTCGCCCGGGAAATCGTACTTCGACAGAAGCTCACGCACTTCCATCTCAACGAGTTCCAGCAACTCGGCGTCGTCCACCATGTCGCACTTGTTCAGGAACACGATGATGTACGGCACGCCAACCTGGCGAGCCAACAGGATGTGCTCACGCGTTTGCGGCATCGGGCCGTCTGCAGCCGAACACACCAGGATCGCGCCGTCCATCTGCGCTGCACCCGTAATCATGTTCTTCACATAGTCGGCGTGACCCGGGCAGTCAACGTGCGCGTAGTGACGCACGGCCGTTTCGTACTCAACGTGTGCCGTGTTGATCGTGATACCGCGCGCCTTTTCTTCCGGCGCCGCATCGATCTGTTCATACGCTTTCGCTTCGCCGCCAAACTTCTTCGACAACACCGTCGCGATCGCTGCCGTCAGTGTGGTCTTGCCATGGTCGACGTGACCAATCGTGCCTACGTTGACGTGCAGCTTGGTCCGTTCGAATTTAACTTTTGCCATTTTCGACTCCTAACAGGAATTTTTCCGTACCCTGCACCGCGCGCAAACAGTGTGGACTAGTGTTGCTGGTGCCCATGAGCAGGATCGAACTGCTGACCTCTCCCTTACCAAGGGAGTGCTCTACCACTGAGCCACATGGGCGGACCTTGATGCTGGAGCGGGTGAAGGGAATCGAACCCTCGTCATAAGCTTGGAAGGCTTCTGCTCTACCATTGAGCTACACCCGCTTGGGTCTAACGATTCCCGGACGCTTGCTACATGTTCTGGTGGAGGAGGCTGGATTCGAACCAGCGTAGGCGTAAGCCAACAGATTTACAGTCTGCCCCCTTTAGCCACTCGGGCACCCCTCCGCAAATCTCTATTGATTATGGGGGGAACATCGCTGTTGTGTCAAGCCTTCAGCGTGTTTGAACGGCCGTCAGAAAGCGACGCCAGATGGCGGCGTCGATCAGAAA
>LGTG01000193.1 GCA_001190015.1 Candidatus Burkholderia crenata | reverse complement strand
CCACCCCCGGGCGCGTCTGCACTCGCCCTTCGGGCTCCTTCCGATGCACCCGAGACCTGCTTATCGGCACCTCTGCTGGTTGTCAAAAGCCCGTTCTGCAGAACAAGATCGTTTGGCATTTCTGATCGACGCCGCCATTTAGCGTCGCTTTTTGACCGCCGTTCACACGCGGCAAGTCCGGCAATCTGTCCCTGGCCGGCGACATTGCGTGGGCCGTTGTCGTGCTGGCGCTGATGGTGTTCGTGGTGTGGAAGGTGACGGTTTTTGTGAGTACAGGCGTCCGTGGGACGAAGTCTGGCACGTCTTCTGGCTGGGATTGATTACGTTGTTTCGCGTGATGCTGCTGATTGTGCTGACTTCGGTGATCTGGGTACCGGTCGGTGGGCGTGCTGATCGGCCTGCGACTCGTGTTGGCCGCCAAGATCCAGCCGATCGCACAGTTCCTGGCCGCGTTTCCGGCAAACCTGCTGTCCCCGGTGTTTGTCGTGGTGATCGTGAAGTTCGACCTGAATCCGGATATCTGGCTCTCGCCGCTGATTGTGCTCGGCACGCAGTGGTATATCCTTTTCAACGTGATTGCCGGAGCGACGTCGTATCCGAACGATTACCGTGAAGAGCGGCCACCAATTTCCAGATCAAGGGCTGGCAGTGGTGGCGCCAGGCCATCTGCCGGGCATCTTCCCGTATTACGTGACCGGTGCGATCACCGCGTCGGGTGGAGCGTGGAACGCCAGTATCGTTGCCGAGGCGGTGTCGTGGGGCAATACGAAGATAGTGGCGCACGGGCTCGGCGCGCGTATATCGCGGAAAGCACGGCCGACGGCGATTATCCGAAAATCATTCTCGGCATTGCCGTGATGTATCATTCTGGGCATTGCCGCGATGTAGCTTCGATGTAGCTTCGATGTAGCTTGTTCGTAACACTCTTTAACCGGCTCTTGTGGCGGCCGATGTTCGCTGAATCGCGTCTGAGGCTGGACTGAGTCGGAAGCCACTCATCTGACCATTATCCGACCGTTTATCCGGGGCACACTGGTAGCAGACTAAATGCCCGCCGCCAGCGGCCCCCGTGAAACTTTTGTAATCAGCAACGCGCGAGCGCCTATGTCAACGCAGACGAATACGACCACCCAAACGCCGCCGCCGACGCCGTGCCCCGGCCAGGAAATCCTGCGCGTCCAGGACGTCAGTCGGGGCTTCAACAAGACGCAGGGCGAACTGCTCGTGCTCGAAGACGTGAACCTGACGCTCAACGAAGGCGAGATTGTCGGGTTGCTGGGCCGTTCGGGTTCCGGCAAGTCGACGCTGCTGCGGATCATCGCCGGCCTGATCGAGCCGACAGGCGGCGAGGTCACCTATCTGAACGAGCCGTTGCACGGCCCGGCGAAGGGCGTGGCCATGGTCTTCCAGACCTTCGCGCTGTTTCCGTGGCTGACCGTACTGCAAAACGTGGAAGCGGGGCTGGAGGCGCAGGGTGTGCAGGCGAAGGTGCGGCGCGAGCGGGCGCTGGCAGCAATCGACCTGATCGGTCTCGACGGTTTCGAGAACGCGTATCCACGCGAGTTGTCGGGCGGCATGCGCCAGCGCGTGGGTTTTGCGCGCGCACTGGTAGTCGACCCCACGCTCTTGCTGATGGACGAGCCATTCTCCGCGCTTGACGTGCTGACCGCCGAGAACTTGCGTACCGACCTGCTCGATCTCTGGACCCAAGGCAAGATGCCGATTAAGCCGGTGCTAATCGTGACGCACAACATTGAGGAAGCGGTGTTCATGTGCGACCGGATCCTGGTGCTGTCGTCCAATCCGGGGCGGGTGATCGCAGAGATCAAGGTGCCGTTCGCGCATCCGCGCAACCGGCTCGACCCGGCGTTCCGCCGCCTGGTCGATGACATCTACGCCAAGATGACGGCGCGTCAACTTGACGAAGGAAAGAAGAAGGGCCTAGAGCTGAGCAGCTGGCTGCCGCAGGTGTCGACCAACCTGATGGCCGGTCTGATCGAAACGCTTGCCACCGAGCCGTACCACGGCCGTGCCGACATGCCGGAGATCGCGCGGTCGCTGCATCTGGAAGTGGACGATCTGTTCCCGGTGGCCGAAGTGCTGCAGCACCTGGGTTTCGCCGATGTGCGGGAAGGCGACATCTTCCTGACCTCGCCGGCACGCGTGTTCGCCGAGTTTGGCACACAGGAACGCAAGATGATGTTCGCGGAGCATCTGCTGCGGCATGTGCCGCTCGCCGCACGGATCAAGAAGGTGCTGAACGAACGGCCGGGGCATCGCGCGCCGCGAGTGCGCTTCGAGCAGGAGCTTGAAGATTTCCTCTCCGATAGCGCCGCCGAGGAAACGTTGGACGCGGTGATCAACTGGGGCCGTTACGGCGAGATTTTCTCGTACAACGACCAGACTGAAATTTTCAGCCTGGAAGACGTCGAGTCTTGATGCGGGGAAATTGAATGGCGCCAGTTGGCGCAAAAAAACGCGGCGGCCGTTTCCGGATCGCCGCGTTTTTTTGTGCTTGTCGATAGCGGGATTCTTCGAGCGTGGTCGTGAACCTGAGCGCGCATGTGCGTGCATTGCGCACGAAACGTAAGTGCCGCGCGTCGCGAGACAGCGGATGGGGGTGCAACGGCGCGCTGGCGACGCGCCTTTTGCATCGACGACGGCTAGCTGCTACTGCAGATTACCCCGGCGCTCCACTGCCGGTTCCGCCGATGCCCACTTCCAAGCCGCCACTATCGTCATTGTCCTTGCACGCCTGGGCGAGGAACCAGTCCTGATGCGCGTCCGGCTTCCCGCCGTCAGCGACCGAGAACGCGAACTCACGGCATGTAGCCAGTGCGCTGCTGAATTTACCCAGCACACGCACGTCGCCATGACCGTTCTTTACCGACAGCGTATGTTTCACGCGCCAGGGTTTCGTTTCGCCGATCGGCAGATCCCCGGCAGTCGTCGCAATGGCGATCTGCTGGTCGCTGTGCAGGCGTTTCATCAGGCGATTGACGGCTTCGTCGGTGGCCGCCTGGACCGCGATACCCACGCCGAAACCGATGGCTGGATTGCTGGTGACCGCACCGGTGGATACACCCGCGACCGCGCCGGACAGCGCCAATAGACGAGCAGCCGCTCACCAGAATGCAGCTCGCCGCCACACCGGCCGCGAGCATCAGGCTGAGGCCGGGCCTCATTGCAGCGCACCCCAGCGCGGCGTGGCGGGTTCCGCAGACGCCCACTTCCAGGTGGTCTGTCCGTCACGGCAGATGGACGCTAAGTAGAAGCCGCTGTCGGCGGGATGATCCTTGGTGGCGCCGGTATCGACGGAGAAGACGATTTCCTTGCAATCGAGCGTACCGGTACTGACGACGCGGCTGACTGTCACGCGGCCTTTCTCATCCGATTCGATAGGCACGGTATGCACCGCGGCCCATGGCGCCACCGCACCTTACGGCAAGCGGCCCGGCTGCGCCGGCGATCCGGTCTTGCGTATAGGTGTGCATCACACGTTCGCTGTACTGAACGCCGGCTTTCGCCGCAGCAACGGCGCCAAGACCGATACCGGTCGCCACCGCGGCATTGCGGGTCACGCAGCTCGCGATAGTGGCGCCGCCTACACCGATGCCTGCCACGGCAGTCTCGGTATATAAGGAGCTGCACCCTGAGAGGGTGGCGCATGCAAGTGCTCCAACCAGGAGCGTTGTCAGTGCAACGGCGTGGGGGGACGCCAGTGAATCGTTTTCTGCATAGTGCTGTACCTTCCTCGCCTTTCCTTATTCTTTCGATAAACGACAACCGGCTTGCCAGTGCCTACACTGAAAGAACACTAAGCAATCGGAGCGCGTGTACATTTTGAAGGACGCAGAAAGATGAGGGGTAAAGAAATTTGCAAGAAATTGCAAATTCGGGGAACGTAGTGCGGAAAATGAAAAACTACCGTGACAATCATCGCTGATGAGTGAGTCTCTGGGGGATAAGTCGATGAGTCGAATCAGGACTCGTCGACTTGTTTTAGACTTAGCTTTCCGCGCCTGCCGACGTCGATGAATCCGAGTCGCCGCCTTCGTTCTCGTACATGCCGAGGCGGTTGTACAGCGTCTTGAGGCTCACACCGAGCGCCTTGGCGGCGCGGCGTTTGTCTCCTCCGCAATGCTTGAGCGTGCCGAGGATGATCTGTTTCTGCGCATCGGCGAGTGGCGTGCCGACCCACACGTTCACCGCATCGCCTTGCGTGACCGGCTTTTTAACCCGCGATGCCAGGCGAGGATGCGCGATCTCCACCGTCTTCTCAGCCAGGATGAACGCGCGATACACGGTGTTCTTCAACTCGCGCACATTGCCAGGCCATGAGTACGTGCGCAGCATGTCGAGCGCGCGTTTGCTGAAGGACTTGTGCGTGCCTTCTTGCGCGTTCATCTCCGAGAGGAAGTGCTGCGCGAGAAATTCGCAGTCGGTATCGCGTTCACGAAGAGGCGGTGCGCGCAGGGGAAACACGGCGAGCCGATACATCAGGTCCTCTCGTAAGCCGTTCTCCTTGACAGCGACGATAGGATCACGATTGGTCGCTGCAATCACGCGGACATCGAAGTGAATCAGGTCATTGCCGCCCACACGAAAGAACGTTCCTGTTTCCAGCGCACGCAGCAGCTTGACCTGTCGAACCGGCGACATCTCGGTCACCTCATCGAGGAACAGCGTGCCGCCGTTCGCATGCTCGAAGTATCCGAGGCGTCCCTGCACGGCGCCTGTGAAGCTGCCTTTCTCGTGGCCGAAGAGTTCGGGTTCAATGAGGTTATCGGGGATTGCGCCGCAATTCACAGCGACGAACGGGGCTTCGCGACGGGCGCTCTGGTCATGGATCGTGCGTGCTATCAGCTCCTTGCCCGTTCCCGATTCACCGATGATCAACGCGGTGGCATCGGTTGCGGCTACGCGTTCGATTTGTGAGTACAACTCCATTATCACGGGCGATGAGCCGTACAGAAGTCCATATGATTTCAGCCCGGCAATTTCACCCGCGTTGCGTTTTTTTTGCGATGGCGTGTCGCCGGAGGCGACGGCCGGCAAGTCCAGATCGATTGACGCCATGAGTCTTTTGTCCTGCAAATGTTGTTCGGGCGACAGCTTCGCCGCTGACGGAAGACAAGGTAGCGCCGCAAGGTCGAGGCGGTCACCGCCAGTCGGATGGCAGGCCGGTTTGACTGTAGCTCGAGTGGGAGAGCATCGTTCGACAGGCACCTGTCCCGTTATTCTGGGGGCCGGTGCGTGCATGCGGCTTATCTCATAAGCCGTATTTTAACCATCCGTAATGACCCAGCGGCAATGTGTTTTGCGTGGGCTTTGCCCTTCTTTGTCCTTTGTCGCGCAATTGCATCCACGAATCTGCATACGAATCGAAAACGCCGGCGACAAGCCGGAAAGCTTCACCGATATCGTCTGAAAATTACCGACGGCAGACGTAATTGTTACGCGTCAGACGTGTCGTCCAGAAGGTTCGCTTGCACACGAACGGAGGGTCAATGTCACCACCGTGTACGCTTTGACAGGGATGGAACGAAACCTGCGTCTATGGTTGGCATCTGAAATTGAAAGATTGAAAGGCCGGTTTCCGGCACCAAGCCATGGAAGATTCCCTTCATTTCGACATTTCCGTGCATCAGCGCGTGCGCCCCGTCCACCGGGCTCGAGTGCCACAGCGCGCGGTTTTGTACTTGGCGCCATGCTGCGCGCGATGCGGCGGCGTTCGGAACATCAGGCGCCACCGGATACCCGGGCATCATGATGCGAGCGCAAGCGACGACACATTCATCAGAGGTATTCGACGTCAGCGGCGTTGATGATGTCGATCACGTTAATGGCAAGGGGTTTCATAACATGAGTCAAACCACAGCCCAGATGTCGCTGGGCAAGCAAAAGATCATCGAAGACATCAAGGTCTTGCTGAACGATTCGGAAGAGCTCGTCCGGCTCAGTGCCTTGTTGCCCGCTGAAGGAGTTGACGCGCTGCGCACGCGTCTGCGGGACCATGTTGATGCAGTGCGCAATACGCTTGAAACAGCGCAGTCCAGTGCGCAACAGCGGTATCGCGCGAGCCTGGACGGTACGGTGCAATACACGCGCGACAACCCGTGGCAGGCGCTGGGCATTGCTGCGGGCATCGGCTTTCTGGCTGGTATTCTGGTTTCGCGATAACCGCTTGACCATCGTAAGCGCGCTCTAACCGCTTTAACCGCTCCAACCGTTCTAACCGCGATAAACGGAAGAAACACAATGGCACGACCCGAACTCGGCCTGTTCGGTGCGTTGTTCGCCATAGGCAGCGTCCTTGCCTGGCGATGGGCGCAAGCGCAGCGCGATGCTGAAAAACGCGGTGCACGTGAACTGCATCGTTGGGAAGGCGAGGGCGGCAAGGTCGTCACGCCGGCCAGCGCTTCAAGTGCTACGCCTGCAGCGCCGGTCAAGCCGTCGAACAGCTTGGGCAATGGCGCGCTCAGCGGCACGCTGGAAGCATGGCATTTTCCGCATAGCTGATACAGGCACGCAATCTGCCTGATCATTTGCGCCCTAGTAGGCTGTTGAAAAGTGCCCCGTCATGACGACCGAAGCAG
>LGTG01000192.1 GCA_001190015.1 Candidatus Burkholderia crenata | reverse complement strand
AAATTTCGAGATGTTGCAACGACCGGTTGAATTCGCCTGTTATGCCTTACACACAAAATTTATGACAGGCCCTTCAGCGCTGGTTCAAACCGTCATCCATCGTTAAACCGATGGAATTTCGATCTTCACTTCGAGTACTTCGAGATCGTCCTGACGTTCGAGGCTAACCCGGATATCGTCGCTGGAAATCTTCACGTACTTGGAAATCACGGCAACGAGTTCTCGTTGCAACGCCGGCAGATAATCAGCGGGTGCATGTCCGCCCGCTCGCTCGTGCGCGATGATCAACTGCAAGCGTTCCTTCGCGACCGAAGCGGACTTCTTTTTCTCGCCCAGCAAAAACGAAAGAATCGACATTGCGTCCCCTTACTTGTTGCCGAAGATGCGTTGCAACAGACCTGGCTTCTGATAGTCGGTGAAGCGCAGGGACTTTTCTTCGCCGAGAAAGCGCGAAACGATGTCCTTGTAGGCTTCAGCCACATCAGTGCCATCGAGGTGCACGGCCGGCAGACCCTGGTTGGACGCATGCAGCACGGCTTCCGATTCAGGGATCACGCCAATCAGTTCGATACGCAGGATCTCCTGGATGTCCGTCAGCGACAGCATATCGCCTTCGCTCACGCGCTTCGGGTTGTAGCGCGTGATCAGCAGATGTTCCTTGATAGGCTCTTTACCTTCTATAGCCCGCTTCGTCTTCGACGAAAGAATGCCGAGAATGCGGTCCGAATCGCGCACGGACGACACTTCCGGGTTCGTCACGATCAGCGCTTCGTCGGCGAAATGCATGGCCAGCAACGCGCCCGATTCAATCCCCGCCGGCGAGTCGCAGACAATGTATTCGAAGTCCATCGCGATCAGGTCGTTGATGATCTTCTCAACGCCGTCTTGCGTCAGCGCGTCTTTATCGCGGGTCTGCGAGGCCGGCAGGATGAACAGGTTCTCGCACTTCTTGTCCTTGATCAGCGCCTGGTTGAGGTTCGCTTCGCCCTGGATCACGTTGATGAGGTCGTACACCACGCGGCGTTCGCAGCCCATGATGAGATCGAGATTGCGCAGGCCGACATCGAAGTCGATAACAGCCGTTTTATGCCCGCGCAACGCGAGGGCCGATGCGAAGCTCGCGCTGGTGGTCGTCTTGCCGACGCCGCCCTTGCCCGAAGTCACCACAATGATTTTTGCCATTCCTGTACCTTGTGTTCGTCAATTAAATCCGCTTGCGTCCTGTCCGAGAGTGCGCCGTCCCCATCAGGCGCGCCTGGCTGATTCGTCTCAGGTCTCTCAGGTCAGCCGCAGCGGTTCGATCATCAGTTTTTCTTCGTGGAGCCAGATCTGCACCGACTTGCCCAGGACATCGGGGGCGAGCGGTGTTTCCATCGTCCTGTAGATGCCGGCGATAGAGATCAGTTCCGGCTCCAAACACGTACAGAAAATGCGCGCGTCGAGGTTGCCGTGCACGCCCGCGAGCGCCCGGCCGCGCAACGGCGCATAGATATGAATGTTGCTTTCCGCGATCACTTCCGCGCCGTAGCTCACGAGCCCCAGCACGACCAGATCGCCCTTCGCATAGACCTGCTGGCCGGAACGCAACGGCCGGTCGATGATGGTCGTCTTCGGCACCGGCGCGCTGGGTGCTGGCGTTTGCGCCACGGCCGCTTCGATCACGGCAGCCGCCTTGGTGTTCTCGACGCCCGCATTCATCGACGGCTTTGGCGCACCGCGCCGGTCATGCGCCTCGAGCAGGGGCAGCCCCCCGCTTTCGGACGCCCATGCCTGGTCCGCCGACGCGACTACACCGATCGGGCGCATGCGTACGCTGTCGAGCAACGCCGCGAGGTCGCGAATCGATATACGCTCGTCGGCAGCCAGACGACGCACGTCGATGGCGACGGTATCGTTCGCGAAAAACTCGGGAGTCGCTTTGAAGCGCCGCGTGAGTTCCGTGCGCAGCGCGTCGAGGTCGGTGGTCTTGACGACAAACAGAAGCGTGTCGACAGAGCCGCTGCGCAATTCGAAAAAGGGCATTTTTTGAGCGACATAGGTAAAGCCAAAAATTTTGCTTATTTTACAGGCGTGAGGCAAGCAAACGGAATATTTCAGATTGCCGCCCGAACGCGGGCAGCATGATGTGACACGAGATAGGCGAGACAGGGAACGGCAAGATGAGCCGGGACGGACAAGCCACGCGAGCCGTGGCCAATCCAGCCGCGACGAAAGCTGGCGGATCGGATGCTCAGGTCATACGCTCAGGTCACGTGATCACTCACGCGGCGCACGAGCAGCGTTTCATATTCTTCGGGATGCGCCGGAATCCGGCGGCGCTCGCCGGTCGGGCCGAAGCCCAGACGCTCGTAGAAACGCATGGCGCTGCGGTTTTCGTCAGCGACCCAGGCGAAGACGTCGTGCACACGCCGCTCCGCGAGCCATTGCGTGGCGGCATTCACTAGCAGCTCGCCGCCGCGCAGATGCCGCACTGCCGGCGCGACCCACAACGCGTAGACGAATGCGCGCGGTGCCGGCGCTTCATCGATAAACGCACCAACCAAGCCCGCCGGATGACCTTCGGTGTAGAGGATGAACGACGCGGTGGACGGAGAATTCGCGTGGCGGTCGGCCGTTTCGCCGAAGCTCGCGACATCGGCGGACAAGGCCTCCTCCAACGTCTCACCGAACGCATAAGGCGCCTCGCGCAATGAGGCCGTGCGAAGCTCGCGCAGGACTGCACCTTGATGCGCGGCGATTCTGCAAACATTTAGTGAAGGACTCATGCGGGTGTTTTTCTCTCAAACTTTCACAAGCTTCTTAAGCTTTCTTAAGCCGGCTTGGTCTGTTTAATAGCTTCAACCGAACAGGCGAACGAGTCAAATCATTATTTCAGTCGATGCGCGAAGCGCCCTTCCCGTGGGTCTCCCGACCCACCACCTCGCTTGGTCTCATGGTGCTTCATCCAGCACCTCTCTATGCAGCTTTATGGTGCCTCGTATTCACCCGTGCCGTCTGGCCAGGACGTGAGCAGTTCAAAGCAGTCGTCGGTCACCACGACCATATGTTCCCACTGCGCGGACAGTGACCGGTCCTTCGTCGTCACGGTCCAGCCATCACGCGATTGCTGCGTTGCAGCGCGACCCGCATTGACCATTGGCTCGATCGTGAAAACCAGCCCGGGCTTCAAACGCAATCCGGCTCCCGGTTGCCCGTAATGCAGCACTTGCGGATCCTCGTGATACACGCGCCCAATGCCGTGCCCGCAATACTCGCGCACGATCGAATAGCCTTCACGATTCGCCACGTTCTGGATCGCATAACCGACATCACCTAGCGTCGCGCCCGGACGCACCGCGCGAATACCGGCGACCATGGCTTCATACGTCGTGTCGCACAGCCGCCGGGCCTCGCGGCTCGGCGTGCCGGCGTAGTACATGCGGCTGGTATCGCCGAAATAACCGTCCTTGATGACCGCGACGTCGATATTGACGATGTCGCCGTTCTTCAGCGTCCGAGGGCTCGGAATACCGTGACAGACCACGTGATTCACCGACGTGCAAATGGTCTTGGTGAAACCCATGTAGCCCACGTTCGCCGGAATTGCCTTCAGCTCTTCGACAATGAAGCGGTTGCAGATTGTGTCCAGCTCTTCCGTGGTGATGCCGGGCTGCACATGCTCGCTGATCATCTCGAGCACTTCTGCGGCCAAACGCCCGGAAATACGCAGTTTTTCGATGTCGGCAGGCGACTTGAGTGTGATGGCCATGGAGGAGCGTAGGTGTGTCGGCGCGCGATGTGGATAGTTCGCTGGCGCATTAATTCAGGATGCCGGCGATGATAGCATCGCGCGCTTTTTTCCTCTTTTTTCGGTCTTTTTTCGATGGCTGGTTCGATTGCCTTGCGGCCATGCGACGTCATGCTTTAGGCTTGATTCAGTTTGCACGCGCGGGGTGGCTGGCCCCTGATTTGCGGCCTGTTGATTACGGCGGATTGCCCGAACCCGAAATGCGCTTCGATATAGTAGTGCGTTGCACGACTTGAATTCGATTGACATCAGCCAAATAAAATCCCCGGAAGGGCGAATTCAACCGATCGTTGCAACATCTCGAAATTTGGAGGTGTTAAATGGGGCGACCGCGAGGCTGGGGCTCGCACAAACCGGGAGGCCGATGATGCCATCGCCGGGCAGACCAGGTGTCAATCAGTTTGAGACGAAGCAAGTGTTCTGGAAATTTATTGCCGAGGGAATGGAAAGTGACG
>LGTG01000191.1 GCA_001190015.1 Candidatus Burkholderia crenata | reverse complement strand
CCCCCCCCCCCCCCCCCCCCCCTGGCGCGGCGCCTCATCCGAATCCGGTCCGTCTGGCGCTGGAGCGCCGGCGTGAGGCACGCCAGGCGCCTCCACCGGTCGCGATCCCGTTGCCCGAACACGTGCGCAAGAAAGACACGCTCGTGACGCCCCATCGGCTCGACATTTACGACCAGATCACGGGAGACGCCGATGAACACGCCTGATGCACTACAAACCCGCGCGCACGCCTTGCGCCTGTATGGATTACTGGCGCATTGGCCTGACGTGGTGTCCGAGCAGTGGATTGCACCTCTGCTGCAGTGGGAAGAGGACGAGCGCGGACGTCGTTCTCTGGAGCGACGCATTCGCGATGCCCACCTGGGCAGCTTCAAACCGTTGTGCGACTTCGATTGGGCGTGGCCCAATCGGTGTGATCGTACCGCCGTCGAAGAGCTGATGGCGCTTGAGTTCGTCAAGGACACCGCTAACGTCGTGCTGATCGGTCCAAACGGCGTCGGCAAATCGACCTTAGCGCTCAATCTCGCCTATCAGGCAATCGTGCAGGGCCACACTGCCTTGTTCACGACCGCCGGCCAGATGCTCGGTGAATTGGCCGCGCTCGATAGCGATTCGGCTTTGCGCCGCCGACTGAACCGCTATGCCTCAGCCCGACGTCCTCGTGATCGACGAGGTCGGATACCTCTCGTACTCGAACCGCCACGCCGATCTGCTGTTCGAACTCGTCAGCAGGAAATACGGCGTTGCATCAACGGTGGTTACAACAAATCGACC
>LGTG01000190.1 GCA_001190015.1 Candidatus Burkholderia crenata | reverse complement strand
GCACCGTACGGCGCCGGGCTGGCGTGCCTGCGCACTGCCTGCCAAAACCACTCGGCGAACCCGCAATTCAGCAGCAAATTGCATGTGCAAACCTCTTGAACACTGCTTCGGTCGTCATGATGGGGCGCTTTTCAACAGCCTGTTAGGAGATTGTTATGTCTAGCATCGGACGCGATGTAACCGCGGGCCACGCTCATGATCACGATGAGCACGCTCGCGAACTGCCGTACGGCTGGCGTCGCTGGCTGTTCGCGACGAACCACAAGGACATCGGTACCTTGTACCTGTTGTTCTCGTTCATCATGTTCCTGTCAGGGGGCGTGATGGCGCTGATGATCCGCGCCGAGCTCTTTGAGCCGGGCCTGCAGATCATGCGTCCCGAGTTCTTCAACCAGTTGACCACCATGCACGGCCTGATCATGGTGTTCGGCGCGATCATGCCGGCATTCGTCGGTTTCGCGAACTGGCAGATCCCGCTGCAGATTGGCGCGTCGGACATGGCCTTCGCGCGAATGAACAACTTCAGCTTCTGGCTGCTGCCGGTGGCCGCCATCCTGCTGATCACTTCGTTCTTCGTTCCCGGCGGCACAACCGCTGCCGGCTGGACGCTGTACGCGCCGCTCTCCACGCAGATGGGTCTGGGCATGGACTTCGCCATTTTCGCGATCCACCTGATGGGTGCGTCGTCGATCATGGGCGGTATCAATATCGTCGTGACGATCCTGAACATGCGCGCACCCGGCATGACGCTGATGAAGATGCCGATGTTCTGCTGGACCTGGCTGATCACCGCCTACCTGCTGATTGCCGTGATGCCGGTGCTGGCAGGCGCGATCACCATGGTGTTGTTCGATCGCCACTTCGGCACGTCGTTCTTCAATGCAGTGGGCGGTGGCGATCCGGTGATGTACCAGCATATTTTCTGGTTTTTCGGGCATCCCGAAGTGTACATCATGATCTTACCGGCGTTCGGGATCGTGTCGCAGGTGATCCCGGCGTTCTCGCGCAATCCTTTGTTCGGATATAGCTCGATGGTGTACGCTACGTCATCCATCGCGATTCTTTCGTTCATGGTCTGGGCGCACCACATGTTCGCCACCGGCATGCCGGTGGCGGGCCAGCTGTTCTTCATGTACGCGACCATGCTGATCGCGGTGCCGACGGGCGTTAAGGTGTTCAATTGGATCGCGACCATGTGGCGCGGTTCGTTGACCTTCGAAACGCCTATGCTGTTCGCCATTGGCTTCCTGTTCGTGTTCACCATGGGCGGTTTTACGGGCCTGATCTTGTCCATGGCGCCGCTTGATATCCAGATGCACGGGACTTATTACGTGGTGGCGCACTTCCACTACGTGCTAGTGGCGGGGTCGCTGTTTGCGCTCTTCTCCGGGTGGTACTACTGGTCGCCGAAGTGGACCGGCTGGATGTACAACGAGACGCGCGGCAAGATCCACTTCTGGGCGTCGATGATTTTCTTCAACATCACCTTCTTCCCGATGCACTTCCTGGGCCTCGCCGGCATGCCGCGTCGTTATGCGGATTACCCGGCGCAGTTCACGGGCTTCAACCAGGTTGCGACTATCGGCGCGTTTGGTTTCGGTCTGGCGCAAGTGTACTTCCTGTTCGCGGTAGCGTTGCCGGCGTATCGCGGCGGTGGTGAGCTGGAGAAAGCCGGCGACAAGCCGTGGGATGGCGCCGAAGGTCTGGAATGGACTGTGCTGAGCCCGGCTCCGTTCCACACGTTCGAACAGCCGCCGCACGTCGAGTGAAGCACCGGCAGCGTGTGTCCCGTTGCGTTGATATCGAAGCAATACTACGGGCCGCGCCGCGCAGGACAATGATAGCGAAGCGCATGACTAGCGGAATAAAGCCTGAACGGATGACCCGGAATTCACAGAAGCAACGCACGCCTGAGCAAATCCGGGTGAGCAACAAGCGGCTCGGTCTGATCCTGGTGGCAGTGGCCGTGGCGTTTTGCCTGGCCGCGATCGTCGATCAATACGTGCGATCGAGAGGGTAGGGAACGTGTCAACGTCTGAGGAGATCAAGGAAGATCGCGCGTTCAACCGTTCGATGATGGTCAAGTTGATTGTCGTGGCGGCGGCTATGTTCGGTTTTGGTTTTGCGCTCGTGCCCATGTATCGCGCGATCTGCTCGATTACCGGCATCAACAATCTCGTGCAGCGTGACGTGGGCGCACGGGAAGCAAAAAATACGCAGGTCGACACGAGCCGCAAGATTTCCATCGAATTCGATGCAAACGCGCGCGGTCCGTTGCAGTTCAAGCCGGAACAGAACACGCTGGACGTGCACCCGGGTGAAGTCATGACGGTGATATACGAGGTGACCAACCAGCAAAGCCGCACGGTTCAGGCGCAAGCCATTCCGAGCTACGCGCCCATGCAGGCCACCGAGTACTTCAAGAAGATAGAGTGCTTTTGCTTTACGCAGCAAACGTTGAAGCCGAACGAGACGCGGCGCATGCCCGTGGTGTTCGTGGTGGACCCGAAGCTGCCCAAGGATGTGAAAACGATCACGTTGTCGTACACGTTCTTTGAATTGACGGCGCCCGCATCGGTGTCGCGAAGCGGTAGCTAGTAGCCCAAGGCTGCGCTTCCGGCAAGCACGCGCGGCAAGGTGGTACGTAAGCCGCGGCAAGCGGCGGAGACGCGAGATTGGTTGAAACAACACAGAAGGAAGTGCCGAAGAACAGTTTTCTTCGGTTGCTGAAGGCGGTTTTCTGGTCGTTCTTCGGTGTGCGCCGTCACTGCGACCTGGAAAGCGATGCCTCGTTGAATCCTCTGCATCTGATCGCGGCCGGGGTTATCGGGACGGCGCTGTTTATCGTCGTGTTGCTGGTGGTGCGGGCGGTGGTGAGATAACGCCGGTGGTGTTGCTTCGGAAAGATCAAGCGGCAACGGTAATGGCAGCAAAAAATTCAAGCAACTGGATCGAAGTGGAGAATCAATAATGGGCGGTCGAAACGAAAGCCCGTACTATTTCGTCCCGCACCCGTCGAGACATCCGATCATGGCCGCCACCGGCCTGCTGATCGCAATGGCTTCGCTGGTGTCGTGGGTCAATGGTGAACCATGGGCGCCGATCACGTTTGTCATAGGCCTGCTTTGGCTGCTGTACACGCTGCGGCACTGGTTTGGAGACTCCATCGGGGAATCCGAAGGCGGGATGTACAGCAAGAATGTGGATTTGTCGTACCGATGGAGCATGAGCTGGTTCATCTTCTCCGAAGTCATGTTCTTCGGGGCATTCTTCGGTGCGTTGTTCTATGCGCGCCAGATTGCGCTGCATGAACTGGGCAGCCTCGATTACAAGTTAATCTGGCCGGATTTTACCGCTGTATGGCCGAACAACGGTCCTGCCGGGCTGGTGTCGCACTTCCGCTCCATGACGCCGTGGCCGCTGCCGACGATCAATACCGCGCTGCTGCTGAGTTCAGGCGCAACGTTGACGGTCGCCCACCATGCGCTGCGCGAGAATGATCGGAACAAAACGATTATCTGGCTGGGCGTGACCATTCTGCTGGGCCTCTGCTTCCTGTTCTGCCAGGGCTACGAGTATTTTCACGCGTACAACGAACTGAACCTGACGCTGGCTTCGGGCGTGTACGGTTCCACGTTCTTCCTGCTGACGGGCTTCCACGGTTTCCACGTGTTTCTCGGCGGCACCATGCTGACCGTGGTTCTCGTGCGGGTGATCCGCGGGCACTTCACGGCGGAGAATCACTTTGCGTTTGAAGGGACCGCGTGGTACTGGCACTTCGTGGACGTGGTGTGGCTTGGACTGTACGTGGTTGTGTATTGGCTGTAAGCGCGTTCAGGCTGGGTGGATGCGGCGGGTTGATCCAGCAGCGTCCGGTCTGGCAGCGTGGTATGATGTCGATTGAAAAAGATGCTTTGCAAAGCGCCGCCTCGACCTGACTCGGGCGGCGTTTTGTTTGTGCGCCGAGCATGCGCAACAGCTTGGGGGTGTATCCCCTGTCCAACCTGATGGTGGTGAAGGACTAGCGAAACGCAAGGGCGTTGTCGCGGAGGCGGGGTCTGAAGGAAGCGTGTAGCAAAGCCGCGGCCTGACGAACAGAAATCGGATGTGAGGCCTACCCAGGCGGACGAGCGAGCAATGGATCGCGAAGTCCATAACCATCAAGGGCTGGGGTGGTAAATCCGGCAGGTGTGCGGTTAAGGCGGTTGAGCTTACCTCGGGAGGCCTGCCGGGTGTCCTGGACTCAGGACTGAGCGGTTCGCAAGGACCGCTGAGCGCCCGACAGGAGTCAGCAGCGGGCATATTAGGGCGGCGACGCCTGAAGGCCCAAACGGAAAGGAGCGGCGAGTAAGCCGGAGAACTCGACATGGGAGCGCAGCAGAAAACGCATCGCGTCCTTGGCGCTGGAGGTCTGGGTGAAGCCCGGATGACCGCCGTCCGAGGGGTTGAACCTGTGGCGGCGAACCCCGAGTCTGAAAGCCCGTCGGCTTGCGACCGACTGATGGAAGAAATATGTGAACGGGAGAACCTGAAGCAGGCGTTGAAACGTGTGAAAGCGAACAAAGGAG
>LGTG01000189.1 GCA_001190015.1 Candidatus Burkholderia crenata | reverse complement strand
TATCTGGCCCGAGCCAATGATCCTCCTCCGGGCAATATCGTTGTCTGGCGAAGATTGGTAAGGCTTACAGATATCCTGCTCGGTTTCGAACTCGCCGAAAAATATGGGTAATTGTAAGGTCACGACCACCGTGCGTGTAGTGCCAAGGCGTGCCTGAATCTCACGGCGATAATCATCGGCAGCGTCGTTAACCATCGTGCCGCTGTGCGGATAGCTGACGTCGTAGACATGCATATGCGCATCGCAGGCAAGCGGTGGCGCCGGGGTGATTGCGGGCATGACGTGTCTCCTTCTTTTGCTTGTTTTAGTCGCTTTTATTCAATCACACGCTTTGCCCGGAGCGCTTCAATGTCCTCACCTGACATGCCTTGCTCGCTCAGCACCTGCTCTGAAATCCTGTCCAAACGTGGGCGCGGCAAACAGTTCGGGACCGGGCGTCCTGCCGAACCGGATCGAACGCTTGAGCTCGCGATATCGCCCCGCCACCGGATGCTCGTACGTCGCAATCATGTCTTCGACTAGCACTTGCGGGTCGTCGAACATATCTTCGACCGTACGCGCCGCGGCGCAAGGCACGTCCTCACCAAACAGCGCTTCCTATTTCCAACGCGCTCGCCTGCAAGGCGGCGTGAAGTTAGTTGCGGGGCACGATCTCATCCATGTGGAGTGCGCGCTTCCTGAGGGTATCGAAATGCGGATCGGCGGCGAGCGCATCGAGGCCCGTCTTGCGGCACAACGCCTGCCAGAAATGCGGCGTATTGGCGGAGATGTAGAGATACCCCTCGCGCGTCGGATGGATGCCGGTGATGCCGCCTGAACGCATGTCCCGGCGGATTTCACGAGGCTCGTTTGTCAGCCCAGACCAGACGCGCCGACTGCATGGCGAGCGCGCTGCGCAACAGCGAGACTCCCACGTACTGTCCCTCCCCGCTGCGCTCACGCTCGAACAAGGCGGATGCCACGCCCACGGCTATCAGCGCCGCCGCGTAGCGTAGTAATCCACCACCGATCCGTAGAGCACCTCGGGCGGGCCATCGCTCTTGCCTTGCATTGCGCACATGCCGGTCATGGTCTGCAGCACCTGGTCGTAGCCCACCTTGTCCTTGAGCGGCCCGGTTTCGCCATAACCGGTCACGGCGCAGTAAATGAGCCCTGGATTGAGTGCTTTCAACTGCTCGTAATCAATACCGAGACGCGCCGGCACGCTCGGCCGGAAGTTGTGCACGAGCACGTCGGCGGTCGCCACCAGCGCCTTGAGCGTGGCCAACCCTTCAGGTTGCTTCAGGTCGAGCGCGAGACCAAGCTTGCTGCGGTTCACGCCGAGAAACGCACGGCTTTCGCTCTCGAGCGTCGAAGGATATTTGCGCAGGTTGTCGCCTGCGGGCGGCTCGATCTTGATGACTTCGGCGCCCTGGTCGGCAAGCAGGCTGCACCCATACGGCCCGGCGATATACGCGCTCAGGTCAAGCACGCGGATACCGCTCTGCGCCGCGCGCCATCAGGTCTGCGGGATGGCCTGCTCATGGCTTTTTGTGACTCCCGATCTTGCTTTGAAGCCGCACCTGAAGCCGCATTCAAAGCCGCTTGCGCCACGATCGCGCGTGCCCGAGCGACGAATGGGCCATCGATCATCTTGCCGTCGACCACGTACGCGCCCCGGCTTGCTTCATCGGCTTCTGCTGCCGCTTCGACCACCCGTTGCGCATGGGCGATCTCATCGGGTGTCGGCTGGAATACTTCGTTGGCAAGCGCCACCTGGCTCGGATGAATGCAGCTCTTGCCGATAAAACCAAAACTGCGGGCGAGACGCGCTTCGGCCTGGAAACCGCCTTGATCGCGGATATCGGCGAACGCCGAGTCGTAGGCGAACACGCCCGCCTCGCCCGCCGCCATGCTCAACGCAAACATGGCCTGCTGGATCGCCGCGGTCTCGCGCAGCGCGATGCCCAGCGGCTCGAACAAGTCGCCCAGTCCAAGCTGCAGACCTTTCACGCGAGGATGCGCGCTGGCCAGTTCAAACGCGCGCCGCAATGCGCCAGGCGATTCGATATATTCAGCAGCAAGCCAATCGGCTCCCTAACGCCGTTCGCGCGTTCGGCGGCATCAAGCGGCTGCTCGCACGTCGTCGGCAAGTTGATCAGATTGACGCCTGGCCTGCACGACGGAGCCGGCGGCGAGATCAGCTTCGAAATGAGGTGAATCGATGGCGTTCACACGAACGATCATCGTCTTTCCACCGAACCGGTCCGAAGAAGAAGCGTTCGAACCTGGCGTAGAACCCAGCAGAAGATCGCGCAGATGCACCCGGGCTTCGGGCTTACGCGCTTCGGACACGGAGTCTTCGAGATCGAAAGAAAGGGCGTCTGCCTGGCTCGCCAGCGCTTTGGCGAACAGTTCGGGCCGTAAGCCCGGAACAAATAATTTGCTTTTCATCCTCTCAGTCTAGTCATCGGCACAATGAAGATAAAGCGATTGAATGTGCCTTCAAAATCAACTAAAAGTATCTTTATGGAGACCTCGTTCCTGACCAGTTTCCTGCTGGTCGTCGATACCGGCTCAATGGCCGAATTCGCGCTCGACCTGACTGACACCCGCTGCAGTGGCGCAGCAGATTCGCCCGCTCGAGCGCGAATTCGGTGCGCCGCTCCTCGCGCGTGCCGGCCGGTATCGGTCACGCCTGCAGGCAGCCGGATCGTCGCGCAGTCGCGGGGTTTGCTGCGTGAACTCGCCAACCTGAAGGTCCTCGCCAACGACGAACACGCGACTGGTGAGCTCAGGCTCGGCACGATCAATACAGCGCTGCATAGCCTGCTGCCAGACATCCTGGCGCATTTTGTCAGCGCTCATCCGCATGTGAAGGTGTTCATTCAGTCTGGATCCTCGAACGAATTGTATGAAGCATTGCGGCAAGGAGGCCGAGCGTTATCTGAGGCGTTTGGGTATCGTGCCGACCGAGCGCTTCGAACTAAGCTCGCTCGCAGCCCTCACGATGATGGTGGACCGTGGACTTGGGGTATCACTTGCACCGGATGTCGCGACGCCAATAACCGGCACCCTGCGCATCGCGCGGATCAGCCTGCCGATGGAGTCAGAACCTCGCCGCTTCGGTGTGCTCTGGAAACGGGGGTCGGTACGTGACCGGCTGATTCGCGGCCTGGTGGACTGCGCGCTGCAGTGAGTACGCGGAATGAATACGGAGGCACGTTTGCACGTGCCGCCGTATGTAGCGCTTGAAACATACTGCCCCGAGCGCTTGGCTCCTGGCCTTACCGCTTACTGTGGTTGGCCCTTGTCATTGGTTACCCAGGGCCGAAGTGGCTGCGGCAGCCGATGCGCCCTTCAGGTGCGACGCCTTGTCTTCCTGATGCAACGTCGTACCGTGAACACCCGATGCTGCCTTTTTATGCTTGAAGTGCGGCAGATGCGGTTTCAGTTCTTTGGGGCTGACGGCGTGCTTGCTTTCGTCCGTCTTCGAACCACCACCGCCACCGGCACCTTGTGCCATTGCCGTGCCTGCGAACGCGAATGCGAGCGCACCAACCATTGCAATTTGCGAGAACTTCTTCATTGCGGATCTCCCTGGAGTTATAAATCGATTGCAACACCGCATTGTCGTTCGAAATGCAGAGAATTTCAACGAATTCAGCGCATTCCTATCGAAAATTGGTTTCGGCCAATTCAACGATTTTGTCCCCGCGCCCGTTCAAGATCGCGCGCAGCATATAGACACTGAATCCCTTAGCCTGCGCCAGTTCCACTTTTGGCGGCATGGCCAGCTCGTGTTTGGACGTCACCAGGTCAACGAGCGCCGGCTCGGGATAAGCGAAAGCCTTCTGCAGAGCCTCTGCGATGTCCTCCGATTTCTCCACCTGGATGCTGAAAATACCCTCGCCCTGGGCGATGGCGGCGAAGTCGGTCTTGGCTAGATCGACGTTGGTATCCAGGTAGCCGGCGGCCTTGAGCTCCATTGAAACGAAGCCGAGCAGACTGTTGTTATAAACCACCACTTTGATGGGCAGATCGAGTTGGCGAGCGCTGAGCAAGTCGCCCAGCAGCATCGACAACCCGCCGTCGCCCGACAGAGAGATCACCTGCCGCCCCCGATTCGCGCCCTGCGCGCCGAGCTCCTACGGCATCGCATTTGCCATGGAGCCGTGGTTGAACGAGCCGTAAAGCTGGCGTTTGCCGTTCATCGTGAGGTAACGCGCGGCCCAGACGGTCGGCGTGCCGACATCGGCGGTGAAAATGGCGTCTTCCGCAGCGGCTTCGTTGATGAGTTTCTTCAGATATTGCGGATGGATCGGCTTGCCCGGGCCTGACGGCGTAGCCAGTTCGTCGAGCCCCTTTCGCGCCGTTGCGTAGTAGTGCTTGCGGGCAGTATCGATGAAATTGCGGTCCGGCTTGCGCGAGAGCTTTGGCAGGACCGCCGCGACCGTCTCCTTGACCGTGCCGACCAGCCCTGGCGCAAGCGGTGCGCGCGAGCCGAGCTTCGAGCCGCGCCAGTCGACCTGGATGATCTTGGCGCCGGCGGGATAGGACGGCCGGTAGGGGAAATCGCAGCCGAGCAGCAGCAACGTGTCGCACGACATCATCGCGTGGTAGCCGGAGCTGAAACCGATCAGCCCCGTCATGCCGACGTCGTACGGGTTGTCCCATTCAATGAACTGTTTGCCGCGCATCGCGTGGACGACCGGTGCGCCCAGCATGTCCGCGAGCGCAACCACTTTGCGTGCCCGCGGTGCCGCTGCCGCACATGAGGGTCACCGCTTCCGACTCGTTCAGCATGGCCGCAAGCCGGTCAATATCGATGTCCGATGGCAGGATGGCCGACGACCCCGTGGCGGACCAGCCGGGTTTTTCCGTTGGCGCGTCGCTCAACGCGACATCGCCGGGCAACGCGATCACCGCTACGCCGCGCTCTTCGATCGCCGTGCGCATCGCGCGGGCGAGCACGCGCGGGAATTGCGCTGCGCTCGACACCAGCTCGACGTAGTGGCTGCATTCCTTGAACAGCCCGGTCGGATGGGTCTCCTGGAAGTAGCCCAGCCCGATTTCCTTCGATGGAATACTTAGGTTCAAGCAGTCATTGCAACACCATCATTTAGATTGCGAATATTAACTCTTCAAACGCCTCGGCTGGTGTCTTCTAATAAAGGGCTTTGCGTGGTCTGCAATTAAGCAAGCGCGTTCGCAAACTGCGTCGAGTTCTCGCTCGGAGTATCGACTAATGT
>LGTG01000015.1 GCA_001190015.1 Candidatus Burkholderia crenata | reverse complement strand
ATTTAACATCTCCAAATTTCGAGATGTTGCAACGACCGGTTGAATTCGCCCCTGCAGCACGGCAAACAGGTACGCGCAGAACGCAGTCAGTACAAAGCAAAGAGCGAGATCTTCACGCGCCGAATCGGCACGCCGACATTCTTGGCCGCCACCGCATCGCCACCGGACGCGAAAATCCATTTGCCGAAACGGGTCTTCGCGAACACGAATGCGCCAATGGCTGCGAGCACAACCAACCAGAGGATAACTTTCGGAATCCCCGGCCCGAGCGGCTGGCCGTTGTCAAGCATCTTGAGGAATCCTATTTGCCCGAGCCACGCGAAAATATCGTGGAAGGCGACGCCATGGAAAAGGGTATTGGCAAACCAGTCTTTCGCGGCAATGTCACCCACGCCGGAAACGATCGTCCGGTCGGCGAACATGATCGACAGCGCAAGCGTGAGGCCGCGCAGAATGAACAGGAAGGCCAGCGTGACAATGAACGACGGCAGCCGCGTACGCATGACGATATAGCCGTTCAGCGCGCCGAACAGCATGCAGCCAGCAAAGGCAAAAATGATCGCGAGCCAAATTGGCCAGTGGAAATAGACGGTGGGAATGGCGACCATCATCCCGGCAAAACCGATCATGGAGCCGATCGAGAGGTCGAACTCACCGGCAATCATCAACAGGCAGGCGCCGACGGCGAGGATGCCCAGGTAAGCGGACACCTGCGACCAGTTCATGATGCCGTCGAGATTGAACATGCCCGAGCAGCCGGCGGCGATCCCGAACATGACGAAGACCAGCACGGCTCCCGAGATTGCCGCGAACTCCGGACGATTCAGAATGTGCCCGAAACGGGATTCTCGGCGAATGCGCTCGTTGGCGGAGGCCGCTGCGGCGGAGGTGGATGAGCTCGATGTCGCGACGCCGTCAGACGGCTTGCGATGTCCCGAGAGAATAGGTTTTCCGGCTACGCCCATGATGGCTCCTTCGTCTTTCATTCGCGATGCGGCGCTGGTTCACAAAGCGAACATGCTGATGCGCGAGCGATACAGTTGAGTGGTGCGGATGACGTGGTGAATGTTTGCTAGTGGCCTGCAAATGCTTCGAAGATGGCCGCGCCGCCATCGGGTTCAGCGGTACTGATCTGCGTACTTGAGTACCTTGTCGACATTTTCCTTGTTAATGAAGCCCGGACCCGAGCCGATATTGCGCGGCCCGTAGGAAGGAGCGAACCCATAGGTGCTAAGCCGCGCCTGGAAGTTCGGATTCGCTTCGAGGGCCTGGCGGATCTTGACGGGGTCGGTGGTGTGATCCTTCTTTAAAATAGCTAGCACCGCGACCGGGATATAACCCTGCAAGTAGGGTTGCTGGTCGATGGCGAACTGGATCGTGCCATCTTGGATCGCCTTCGCGATGTTCGTGTCAAAGTCGAAGGTCGCGAACCAGAGCTTGCCTGTAACGCCCATCTGCTTGAGCGCTTTGATCGTCGGATCAGTCGACAACGGGCCGAGTGCGAGCACAGCCTGGGTGTCCGGGTGATTACGCAAATACGCGCTCACCTTGGATTGGACGGTCGTCGGATCCTGGCCTGCGTTCAGTGTGGACGCCTTGAAATCGACGCCAATCGCATCGGCGAAACCCCGGCAGCGCCCGAACGAAGCAGGATCCGTCGCGTAGTGGTGACGCACAGGAACGACTTGATGCCCGCCGCCTTCGCCTTCTTTCCCGCCGCTTTACCGGCATTGTATTCAGGCTGTCCGACGTGCATGATCGCGCCGAGCTGGGCGCGTTGCTCCTCGGTGCCGGAAGTTGATCGTGATCAGCGGAATGTGCTTCGCCGTGACCTTGGAGATCGCGCCCTTCAGCACGTCGAAGTCGACAATGGTGACGATCACGCCGTCATAGTTTAGTTGCGTGCCGCTGCCTGACTGCTCAGTGCTGTTGCGCCGCACAACGCAACGGCAGCCGCGAGCCCGCGCAGGACGCCTCGGCGATTGCAAAGTCTCATTGTCTCCACCTATCTCGGTTTTTGTTCTGAACGAGCATCAGGCATCCTGCGTACGGCGCTTGACCGTTTGACGCCCCCCCTTTTTTCTCACGGCCAAGATTAGGACAAGTTTCGTCGATCTGCAATAGGAAGTTTAACTATTCGAAGCTTGGAAAATTAATTCCATTTATCCCTCCAAATATCTATAATTGGCTTCATTAAATATAGAACAATGACGAACATGGCATGCAGGAAGACACGCAAGACTCCCAAGAGACGACCGAGATCCAGACAGTCGACGAACTGATGCATGATGCAGCGGATCACCGAGGTGTACGACGCGTTGCCGCGCCAGCTTAAAAGCGTGGCAACGTATATCGAACAGCACCGCAGCAACGTGATGATGGATCGCACCGGGGACATTGCCAGCGCGTGCGGCGTACATCCCTCGGCTGTGGTGCGCTTCGCCCAGCGCTTCGGCTTCTCCGACCTCCAGGCAATCTTCAAGCAGGCCTATACGGGCCAGAACGGTTCCGCGCAAAGCTATCAGCAGCGCATCCGCAAACTGATCGATGAAAAGCCGGGCACGGCTCGGTGGCGCACGAATTCATTGCGGCAAGCCGCAGCGGGCTGGAGAAGCTCGAAGCGGGTCTCGACGACATCCAGTTCGAAGCCGCGGTGAAGATGCTGGAACAGGCCGAGAACATCTATGTGGTCGGCGTGCGGCGCTTGTTCCCGGTGGCGAGTTATATTGTCTACGCGTTGCAGCACACGGCGAAACGCGTGCATCTGGTGTCCGGTTTCGGCGGCATGTATCGGAAACAGATCCGCAGCGTGAAAAGGCGACGTGGTGATCGCGATCAGCTTTGCGCCTTATGGCAAGGAGACGCAGTACTGGGTGCGCGCCGCGCAGCATCACGGCGCGAAGACGTTGGTGATTACCGATGGTCAGCTTTCGTCGCTCGCGCGTCACGCGAGCGCGCATTTGTTCGTGAAGGAAGGCAGCGCGTTCGCGTTCCGTTCGCTCACGAGCACGATCTGCCTGTGCCAGGCGCTGTTTATCGCGCTTGCGTACCGGCTTGAACTGAACGTAGAAAAATCAAGGGAGGCAGGTGGCTATGACGATTGATGTGGCGGTGTTCGGAGCAGGGCGGATCGGTAAGATCGCGGCGAACCTGGCGAAACAGCCGGGTGTGCGCCTGAAGTACGTGATGGACGTCAACAAGGAAGCCGCCGCATTGGCTGCGCTTCACGGTGCACAACAAGTGGCCGATGTGGAAGGCGCGCTCGGCGATGCATCGATTGGTGCGACCGTCGTGTGTTCGAGCACGGACACGCATGCTGATCTGATCCTGAAATCGGCGGCGCAAAAGAAGCATGTGTTCTGCGAAAAACCGGTCGACCTGATGCTCGAGCGCGCACGTGCTGCGCCGACGCTGTCGCAAAAGCCGGCGTGGTCTGCATGATCGGTTTTCAGCGCCGCTTCGATCCGGCCTTTGCAGCACTGAAGGCGCGCGTGGAGGCGGGGGAGATTGGCGATCCGGAAATGCTGGTGATCACGAGCCGCGATCCGGGCGCGCCGCCGGTGGAGTACATCAAGCATTCGGGCGGCATTTTCAAAGACATGCTGATCCACGATTTCGACATCTTCCGCTGGATGCTGGACGACGAAGCCGGCACGCTGCATGCAACGGGAAGCTGCCGATGGACCTGGCGATTGCGGAAGCGGGTGATATCGATTCGACGGCTGTCACGATCCGCACCAAACGCGGCCGCTTTGTGCCAGATCAATACAACGCGGCGCGCAGCGTACGGATACGACTAGCGTTTCGAACTGCTTGGTAACCAAGGCATGCTACAGGCCGGCAATGTGCGCCCGACTGAAGTCACGGCATATTCAAAGACTGCTGTATCGAACGATGTGCCAGAAGCGTTTTTCCTCGAGCGTTACCGCGCGGCGTACGCGCTGGAAATCGCTCATTTCTTCGACGCCGTCCAGGAAGGCAAGCCCGTTCGCACCACGGTGGCGGACGGCTTGAAGGCGTTGGAACTCGCCGATGCGGCCACGCGGTCCTGGCGTGGAAGGCACGATCATCAAGCTGGGGGCGGCATGAAAGCGTCCGTGCGGATTGGGATCGTCGGATTAGGGCGGGGCTGGGTCAGCCCCATGCACGTAACCTGGCGTGGCACGTGCCAGGTGCGACGCTCGTGGCCGCTTGCAGTCCGGTCGCAGCTGAACGCGAATGGGGCGGGCGCCAACCTACCCGAACTCGCGTTCTACAGCGACTACGAAGCCATGCTGAAGGACGCATCGCTCGATGCCGTCTGGCTCGTCACACCGACTTCGCTGCATCCTGACTAGATCATCGCGGCGTTGCGTACAGGCAAGCATGTGTTCTGCGAAAAACCGTTGTCGCTGGACTTGGCGCAGTGCGATCGCGTGATTGAAGAAAGCGTGCGTTTTCCGGATCTTCAGGTGATGATTGGTTTCGTGCGCCGCTTCGACGCCAGTTATCGCGACGCTTTCAACAAGATCCAGCAAGGCACGATCGGCCGGCTGTTCATGGTCCGTTCGCAGACCGTGGACAAGAATGATCCCGATGGCTTTTTCGTCCGTTTCGCGCCCACGTCGGGCGGTTTGTTCCTCGATTGCAGCGTCCACGACATCGATCTCGTGCGCTGGATGCTGGGCAATCCGCGCGTGACGCGAGTGTTCGCCAGCGGCACGATTGCGATCCACGAAGGGCTGGCCGAATGCGGCGATATCGACAACGGTGTCTCCATCTGCGAATTCGAGGGCGATCGGCTCGCGGTATTCCAGGCATCGCGGACCAGCGCACACGGTCACGACATGCAGACGGAAGTGGTGGGAACAAACGGGGCGTTATCGGTGGGACACAATCCGCAGGGGAATCGGGTAGAAATCTACGATGCCGGCGGGGTTCGCAACGAATGCGTGCCGACCTTCTTCGAGCAAGCGTTCCTGAATGAAGCGGAGGTGTTCGTGGCCTCGCTGACCGAAGGCTCCGCCACGGGCCTGACACTTGACGACGCCCGTGAGGCCACGCGCATTGGTATTGCGATGCGGGAGTCTCTGGCTAAAGGCCAGGCGGTGAATTTTTAAGCACTGGGGTAAAATCGAACCCCATTAAGCGGGATCAATAAGCGGGTTTGAACAAGGCTCAATCGATGGAAGTGCACAAAGAAATCGATGCGCGCGGGCTCACGTGCCCGCTGCCCATGCTGCGGGCGAAGAAGGCGCTGGCCGATATGCAGAGCGGTCAGATATTAAAAGTGCTGGCGACCGATCCGGGTTCGCAACGCGACTTTGCCGCGTTTTCGAAGCAGACGGGCAATGAGCTGGTGGAATCGACGTCGCACGACAAGGTTTTTACGTTTTTGATGCGGCGCCGTTGATCGAGACCGGTCAATAAAAAATGCCCATGGGTTTCAACCATGGGCATTTTTTTCGCCCGCAAACCGCGTGCGGGCGGCTTATGGTTTAGCGCTTAGTGCTCAGTTAGCCAAGCAGGTGCGGCGAACCCGTGTTCAGGTAATCCTGGAAATCCTTGGCCACTTCCGGATGCCGCAACGCGAACTCCACCGTCGCCTTCAAATAGCCCAGCTTGCTGCCGCAATCGAAACGGGTGCCGTGATACTTGTACGCAAGCACTTGTTCGTCAGCGAGCAACGACTGGATTGCGTCCGTCAGTTGCAGTTCACCACCGGCGCCCGGCTTCAAGGCACGAATGTGATCGAAGATGCGCGGCTTGAGCACATACCGGCCCACCACACCCAGATTCGACGGTGCAACTTCGGGTTCCGGCTTTTCCACAATACCCGACAGCTTGAAAATATTGTCTTCCCACTCTTTCCCGTCGATCACACCGTACGACTTGGAATCCTGCGCCGGGATCTCTTCCACGCCGATCACGGAGCTGTGATAGTGATCGAAGACTTCGATCATCTGCGTCATCACCGGCGGCGTACCGTACAACAAGTCGTCCGCGAGAATCACGGCGAACGGGTTGTTGTCGCCCACCAGCTTTTCCGCGCACAGTACGGCATGGCCGAGACCGAGCGCTTCAGCCTGGCGCACGTAGAAACAATCCACGTGGCTCGGTTTGATGCTGCGCACGAGGTCGAGCAGCTTTTGCTTGCCGCGGGCTTCCAGTTCGGCTTCGATCTCATACGACTTGTCGAAGTGATCCTCGATTGCGCGCTTGCTGCGGCCCGTCACGAAGATCATCTCCGTGATGCCGGCGGCCATGGCCTCTTCGACCGCGTACTGGATCAGCGGTTTGTCGACAACGGGCAGCATTTCCTTCGGGCTGGCCTTGGTCGCGGGGAGGAATCGGGTACCGAGACCCGCAACCGGGAAAACCGCTTTTGTAACTTTTAGCATTTGATGACCCTGATCCTCTTATAAACGTCAAGCCTGAAACGGTCGGCATGGAAGCAAGTGCCATGATGCAGGTTGATGCGTTGATAAAAAAGTGCGGCGAGATTAATTCTTCAAGCATAAATACACACTTTGCTATAAGGCGGAACAAGCAATCGGTTGTTTTCAGGCCTTAGCCGACCGCGCCTGGGCCCAGTTAAGGGCAGTTAGGCCACCCAAGCCGCTTACGCCCGCGACAACTGCGCTTTCAACTTGTCAGCAGTCGATTCAAATTCCGCCAGCCGCTTGCGCTCCTGCTCCACCACCGCAGCGGGAGCGCCACGAAACTCTCGTTTTCCAGCTTCACACGGGCCTTCGCGATTTCCTGCGTCAGCCGATCCACTTCCTTCGTGAGCCGTTCGCGTTACGCTGCAACGTCGATTTCGACCTTCAACACCAGCTTGTTCGTTCTTACGATAGCAACTGGCGCGCCACTTGCTTACCCGTCGAGCGTGGATTCGTCGGCAATGATCTCACCTCCGACAAACGCGTCAGCGCCTGGACATAAGGCGCAAAAGACTTGAGCTGCGCTTCCTCATCTGTTGCCAGCAGCCGGTACCTTGACCGCTGGCGACAGGTTCATCTCTCCGCGCAGATTACGACATGAATCGATGATGGCCTTCAGTTCGGCTGCCCACTGTTCAGACGATTCATCAATTTTAGACGGTTGTGCGACCGGGTAGCGCTGAATCATGATAGACGCGGTTTGCCCGCCTCGGGCGGCTTGCAGGTACAGGTCGGTCAGCGGCGCGACCTTCTGCCACAAGGCTTCCGTGATGAACTGAATCACCGGATGCGCGAGACGCAGCACCGTTTCCAGCACCCGTAGCAGGGTGCGGCGCGTAGCGCGCTGCTGCTCGGGCGCGCCGGTCTGGATCTGACCTTGGCCAGTTCCAGATACCAGTTGTGAACGGCGGTCAGAAAGCAACGCCAGATGGCGGCGCCGATCAGAAATGCGGAACGGTCTTTTGACGACCAGCAGA
>LGTG01000188.1 GCA_001190015.1 Candidatus Burkholderia crenata | reverse complement strand
GCAACGGCCCCTGGTCAACTTCGCTTCTATTCAACCCAACGTCGCTGTTTAGTGTCGGATTTGCACCGCCGCTAACATGGGCCAAGGTTTCGAAGAAATCCGGGTCGCTGGCGGCAATTTTCAGCCGCCCAGCCGACGTTTTCAAACAGCATGCGTTTGGGTCGATTCATGGGTATCAGCTCCAAAAGCGTAACGAGAGGCACAACACTGCGACGGCCAAATTATTGCCGGGAATGTGCTTCCGGCGTCATCGCGGCGCCGCGAAAAACCTTACGAATAATTTTCTATTAAAAGATTCGGGCAGTCCAAGCATAAAAAATACCGCTTTTTCGAGTGGCATTTTTTTCGTCGACAAAAAATTTCTTCGATGCTTGATCAAGCGAAATCAGAAGAAATTCCGTTGATCGGGATCGTGAAGCGGGTCGGGCGTTTTTTGCGTCAGGCGCAGCGTGCCCTGATCGTCGAAGTAAAAGCTGTACATCATGTACCAGACGTTTGCTTCCATGTACCGGTAGGTCCACACCTCGCGTTTCATCAACGGGAAGTAGGACGTCTCCACCGGACGCCCGAAGTTGATCAGCAAGTCATTGCGTGTCCAGGTGCCGATCTGCGCTTTGAAGAACTCGTTTTCATCGAGGACCTGGCGCACGCTCACGATCTTTTCCGATGCATCGATATCCGCCGCCGTGGTCACTCCGCCCAGCGGCTGGGTCGGCCACATCAGGCGCTTGCCGCCGTTCGGCAAGTCATAGACCTCTCTGGGAGGTCCCAGCTTTGCCGTGATGGTGAACGAGTCCGCGCCTGCCGGGTAGTTCTGCCATGGCTGTGCGCATGCCGTGAGCAGAAGGGCGAGTGCCATTGCCGCCGCGGGTTTTCGTATTGCCTTGCTCAACATCGAAGCCTCCTTCGTATTCGTGTCCACGCCGTATCCACGATCGGTCGTGGGTTTTTTCTGCTGTCTTGCGCCGCATCGCTTATTTTTTGACATGCGGGGTAGGCGCGCGGTTTTGATCGCGGCCGTCAGGACGCGCTTATTGCATGTAGATGGAACGTGCGGGGCCGGGCAGCTATTCCATTTCCATTCGCATTTCCCTGGCGGTTGCATGCAGCATGACGAACCTCCTATGATCCGCGATTCGCTTTGCTGTCATTGATCCATGGATGGACTATGGGTCTCGACCTCGGCTCCGGTTTGCGGCGCGTGGTTTCTTTCAGGGCAAGTGAGCGGTGCCTGCCGAGACGGCGGTCCCAGCTTCTCGGCCGTGCATCGCATGCGGGCAAGCGCCTAAGCGGTTTGTTGCTGGTGGCGTCATGTGTGTCGTCAGCGCGCTTGTTGCTCCCGCGAGTGCGGCGAACGCCGCTCCCGGTTTGCCCCCCATTCGCATTGCGATGATCGAAGGCATGTCCGGTCCGTTCGCCAACGCGGGCACGGCCGTCGAACGGAATCTTCGCTTTGGCGTGGAGCGCGTGAACGCGGACGCCGGTGTCATGTTGCCTGACGGCAAACATCCGCTCCAGCTCGTGGTCCTCGACGGCAAGAGCAGCAGCGAGGCCAGCCTCGTCCAGTTGCGTGCGGCTATCGACCAGAATATTGGCTTTGTCATGCAGGGCAACAGCTCGGCGGTCGCGGCTGCGCTTATCGACGCGATCAATAAACAAAATGCCCGCGATCCGGAACATCGCGTAGTGTTATTCAAATTATTCCGCCGACGACCCCGCGTTCACCAACGCCGATTGCAGTTTCTGGCATTTCCGCTTCGATGCACACGAGGGCATGCGCATGAATGCGCTCGCCGATGTCATCCAGCACGATCAATCGGTGAAGAAAAAAGTCTATTTGTTCAACCAGGACTACAGCTTTGGCCACTACGTGAGCCATGGAGCCCAGCGTGCGCTGAAGGAGCGTCGCCCGGACATCGCCATCGTCGCCGATGAATTCATCCCCGCCGGCCGCGTGAAGGACTTCGCGCCGTACAATTGCCAAGATCCGCGCAAGCGGCGCCGACGCGGTGATCACCGGCAACTGGGGCAATGATCTGACGCTACTTGTCAAAGCTGCCCGCGAACAGGGGCTTGACACGCATTTCTATACGTTCTACGGCAACAGCCTGGGCGCGCCCGCCGCTCTGGGCGACGCGGGCGTAAAACATGTCGTGGCTGTGGCCGACTGGCATCCGAACGTAGGCGGCAGCGCGTCGGATGCTTACTACGCGGCTTTTCGCACCCGTTTTCCGGCTGCGGCCGACGATTACCTCTTCCTGCGCATGCCGCTCATGATAGCGCAGACCATGGAGAAAGCGCACAGCGCTGACCCGACCGCGGTCGCCCGCGCAATGGAAGGCATGAAACTGGACAAGGGATTTCAGACGACAGAAATGCGTGCCGTCGATCGATCATCAATTGATCCAACCCCTTTATGTGATGGAAATGGACAAGGTGGGCACGCCGGGCGTGCATTTCGACAACGAAGGGTCCGGTTTTGGATTTCGAACGCTGCTCAAGATCCCGGCCGCGCAGACGGCCATGTCCACCACCTGCCAGATGAAGCGCCCCGCGCCGTAAAAACTACACAACCTGGGCGCAGGACTATTGCATCATTTCGCCCGTCGTCTCCAACCGGATCGACGACAAAAACCGCTGTGCTATAATCTACAATTGGCTGTACTTGGGGAGGGTTGTGGAACCCCGTCCAGCAAGCGAATCAGAGGTTGATTCAAGTAACGTAGAAAACCCACGGCACGGCCTTTCTTCCGTGACCGCCTGTCCGTTTCAAAGGAAAATCAAATGTCTACCGTAGTTGCTGCTCATGCAAAGAAGTCCGACGTTGTCGCAGAATATGCGCGCGCCGCTAATGACACCGGATCACCAGAAGTGCAAGTTGCACTGCTGACTACTCGTATCAACGAACTGACCGTTCACTTCAAGGTTCACACGAAGGATCACCACAGCCGCCGCGGCCTGCTGCGCATGGTGAGCCGCCGTCGCAAGCTGCTCGATTACCTCAAGGGCAAAGACGCTGACCGTTATCGCTCGCTGATCGAGAAGCTGGGCCTGCGCAAATAAGCGGCCAGCGTTCACAACGAAATGCCTGTGTCAGTTTGCTGATACAGGCATTTCGTTTTTGAACGGCGCGCTCTTCATGGGCGTAGAAAGGAAAGTGGCGGGAAATATCGAAGGCTTGCATTAAAGCCAACCCCGGATCGGAAACCGATTCGACTACAGGACCGGGCCTCGCGGCGGAGCTTTGTGTCATTCCAGCGCGTCATACGCATCGCGTGTCGTGTTGCGTTGGAATGACATGCACCCCTCTTTCGTGCGGTTCCGGTCATCGCTTGGCTTCGCCGTTTCTTTACCGTGTGCACGGGCTCCGGATGCTCCGGAGTCCACGACAACACGTCAGGAAACACGCGAGGCATAACGAAGAAGGAGTGAGAATGTTTAAAAAGATCGTCAAGGAATTCAAGTGGGGACAACACAACGTTCGCCTGGAAACAGGTGAAATCGCGCGCCAGGCAAGCGGCGCCGTGATCGTCGATGTGGAAGATACCGTGGTGCTCGCGACGGTTGTCGGCGCGAAGACGGCAAAGCCGGGCCAGGATTTCTTCCCGCTGACCGTCGACTATCTGGAAAAGACCTACGCAGCCGGCAAGATCCCGGGTGGTTTCTTCCGTCGTGAAGGCCGTCCGTCGGAAGGCGAAACGCTGATCTCGCGCCTGATTGACCGTCCGTTGCGTCCGCTGTTCCCGGAAGGCTTCTATAACGAAGTGCAAGTAGTAATCCATGTGCTGTCGCTCAACCCCGACGTGCCTGCCGACATTCCCACGCTGATCGGCGCGTCGGCAGCGCTGGCTATCTCCGGCCTGCCGTTCAACGGCCCGGTGGGTGCAGCCCGCGTGGCCTATATCAACAACGAATACGTGCTGAACCCGATCCGTCCGCAAATGAAGGAATCGTCGCTCGACCTGATCGTCGCTGGTACGGAACGCGCGGTGTTGATGGTGGAATCGGAAGCGCAGCAATTGACTGAAGAAGTCATGCTCGGCGCCGTGGTGTTTGGTCACGACCAGATGCAGGTCGCTATCGACGCGATCCACGAACTCGTCGCCGAAGGTGGCAAGCCTGAGTGGGATTGGGCGCCGGCACCGAAGAACGAACCGCTGATCGCACGCGTGGCGGAACTGGCGCAAGCCGACCTGAACGCCGTGTACCAGATCCGCGACAAATCGGCTCGTACCGCCAAGCTGAAGGAAGTCTATGCAGCGACGACCACGAAGCTGACCGAAGACGCAATTGCAGCGGGCGAAACGCCGGCTGACAAGGCGACCATCGGCAACGTGATGTTCGACATCGAAGCGAAGATCGTCCGTACGCAGATCCTGAACGGCGAACCGCGTATTGACGGCCGGGACACCCGCACCGTCCGCCCCATCGAAATCCGTACCGGCGTGCTGCCGCGTACGCACGGTTCGGCTCTGTTCACGCGCGGCGAAACGCAAGCGCTCGTGATCGCGACGCTGGGCACGAAGGGCGACGAACAGAACATCGACGCGCTCGAAGGCGAGTATCGCGAACGCTCCATGCTTCACTACAACATGCCTCCGTTCGCGACCGGCGAAACGGGTCGCGTCGGTTCGCCGAAGCGCCGTGAAATCGGTCACGGCCGTTTGGCCAAGCGCGCGTTAGCGGCTTGCCTGCCGAGCGCCGACGAATTCGGCTACTCCATCCGCGTGGTGTCGGAAATCACGGAATCGAACGGCTCTTCGTCCATGGCTTCGGTTTGCGGCGGTTGTCTCGCGCTGATGGACGCCGGCGTACCCATGAAGGCGCACGTCGCGGGTATCGCGATGGGCCTGATCCTCGAAGGCAACAAGTTCGCGGTGCTGACCGACATCCTGGGCGACGAAGATCACCTCGGCGACATGGACTTCAAGGTGGCGGGCACGGCGCAAGGCGTGACGGCACTGCAGATGGACATCAAGATCCAGGGCATCTCGAAGGAAATCATGCAGGTCGCGCTCGCGCAGGCGAAGGAAGGCCGCATGCATATCCTGGGCAAGATGACGACCGCAGTTCCGGGTACGAACACGAACCTGTCGGACTACGCGCCGCGCATGATCACCATGAAGATCAATCCGGAGAAGATCCGCGACGTGATCGGCAAGGGCGGTTCGGTGATCCGTGGGTTGACCGAGAAAACCAACACGACTATCGACATTTCGGACGACGGCGTGGTGACCATCGCGAGCACGAGCAGCGAAGGCATGGCGGAAGCGAAGAAGCGCATCGAGAACATCACGGCCGAAGTGGAAGTGGGTCAGGTCTACGAAGGCCCGGTATTCAAATTGTTGGACTTCGGTGCGATTGTGAATATTCTTCCGGGTAAGGATGGTCTGCTGCACATCTCGGAAATCGTGAACGAGCGCATCAAGGACATCAACGACTACCTGAAGGAAGGCCAGATCGTGAAGGTCAAGGTCATCCAGACAGACGAAAAGGGTCGTGTTCGTTTGTCGACGAAGGCTTTGCTGAAAGAAGGCGGCGCACCTATCGAACCGATCCAGCCGACGCAGCAGTAATGCGGTAAGTTCGGGATGGCCGGCGCGTGAGTTCCGCGCGCCGGCCATTTTTGAATGTGACCGTGCAATGTGACGGTTCAAACATGATTCGATGTTATTGCGGGTTTCGGCTGAGTGAGCCCGCAATGCCATGGGGTTATGCATCGGTGTTAGGCGAGTGTGACTTGAAAGGAATAAGCAGATGAAAGCCATCGAAATCACCGAGTTCGGTTCGCCCGACGTATTGAAGTTGGGCGAGCGTCCAATGCCGGAGCCGAAGGCCGGCGAAGTGCTGATCGAGGTCGCGGCGTCGGGCGTGAATCGCCCGGACGTGTTCCAGCGCAAGGGCGGTTATGCGCCGCCGCCGGGCGCCTCGGATCTGCCGGGGCTGGAAGTGGCCGGTGAGATCGTGCGCGGTGACTTCGATCCGAAGCACAATCCGTTCGGTTTGAAAGCAGGGGATCGCGTGTGCGCGCTGCTTGCGGGCGGTGGGTACGCTGAATACGCGTGCGCACCGCTCGATCAATGCCTGCCGGTGCTGAAGGGGTTGGCGGATATCGAGGCGGCGTCGTTGCCGGAAACGTTCTTCACGGTCTGGAGCAACGTGTTCGAACGTGCGCACCTGGGCAAGGGCGAGAACGGTGCCGCCGAAACGCTGCTGATCCAGGGCGGGTCGAGCGGTATAGGCGTGACGGCTATCCAGATTGCGAAGGCGCTGGGGCATCGTGTGTTTGTGACGGCTGGGAACGACGAAAAGTGCCAGGCGTGCGAAAAACTGGGCGCGGAACGCGCGATCAACTACAATACAGAAGATTTCATCGATGTGGTGAAGTCGCTGACGAACGACCGCGGCGTGGACGTGATCCTCGACATGGTCGCGGGCGACTATATTCCGCGTGAGCTGAAGACGCTGGCCGACGGTGGCCGGGTGGTGGTGATCGCAACGCTGGGCGGTTCGAAAGCCGAGATCAACCTCAACGAAATGCTGCGCCGCCGTCTGGTGATCACCGGCTCCACACTGCGGCCGCGCTCGGTTGCGTTCAAAGGCAGGGTCGCGGTGCAACTGAAGACGCACGTATGGCCGGAGATCGAGGCCGGACGGATAAAACCTGTCATTCATCAGGTTTTCGCCGCCGATCAGGCGGCCGCCGCTCATGCACTGATGGAAAGCAGTACGCACATCGGCAAGATCATGCTGGACTGGGGCCAGGTTGCCTGATTGCCAGTCCGGGACTTGAATTGACCGGCGGATCAGGTTTCGTTGTTTGACCGATTTCCGCCGGGCACAGTAAAATCACATATTGTGCTGGCGCGTTGCATCCGGAAGTTCTATTTTTCTATTTCAATGATCGGCAGCCTCGCTGCTACGACGAGACAAATGCCGAAAGAACAAGTCAAGCACGCAAAACTGGTAGTCGGAAACTGGAAGATGCACGGCCGTCTGGCTGAGAACGCGGTCTTGATGCAGGCAGTGGCCGCCGGCGCTGCGACACTGCAGAAGGGCGTGTGCACCGCGGTTTGCGTGCCCGTGCCGTATCTTGCGCAGGCGCAGGCGTTGCTGGGCGGATCGGTGGTCGCGTGGGGTGTCCAGGACGTGTCGGCCCACACGCAAGGCGCTTATACCGGTGAAGTCGCCGCAGGCATGGCGGCGGATTTTGATGCAACATTCGCGATCGTCGGTCATTCGGAGCGGCGCGCCTATCATGGCGAGCATTCGGACCTGGTCGGGGTGAAGGCGCAGCGAGCGCTGGAAGCCGGGCTGACGCCCATCGTGTGTGTGGGCGAGTCGCTGGAACAGCGTGACAACGGATTGACAGAGCAAGTGGTCGGCACGCAACTGGAAGCAGTGTTGCTGGTGCTGAGCGAGCACCAGGCGGCGAAGATTGTCGTGGCGTACGAGCCGGTCTGGGCGATTGGCACGGGAAAAAGTGCGACGACGGAGCAGGCGCAACAGGTTCACGCATTTCTGCACGCGCGACTGGCGGGCAAGGGCGCAGCAGTGGCGGACGTGCCGGTCTTGTACGGCGGCAGTGTCAAGCCGGAGAACGCGGAAGAATTATTCACTCAGCAGGACATTGATGGCGGATTGATTGGCGGCGCATCGCTGAAGTCGAACGATTTTCTTGCGATTTGCCAAGCGGCACAAAACGTTTCGGTTTAGTAACCGAGTTTAGGCTTTCGAAAATGTAAGCATCAAAAGCGTGACGCAACAATGTTACGTGAACATTAAAGAGTCGGGTGAACGAAATGCCGTATTTAAAGACTTTGATTATCGTCGTCCAGTTGTTGTCGGCGTTTGGTGTTATCGGGCTGGTATTGTTGCAGCACGGTAAGGGCGTCGACATGGGCGCGGCGTTCGGTAGTGGCGCGTCGGGAAGCCTGTTCGGCGCAACCGGCTCGGCCAACTTCCTGTCGCGTACAACTGCTGTTCTCGCCGCCGTGTTTTTCATCTCGACACTGGCACTGACGTACCTCGGCAGCTATAAGCCGGCGGCCTCCGCAGGCTTGCTGGGCGGGGTGGCAGTAATCGCGCCTGCGGCACATCCGGCGGTTGCCGGGTCGGTGCCGGCAGCGGCTTCGGCGCCTGTCGCGTCGTCGGGTCCTGGCTCGGACGTGCTGAAATAATTTTTCGCCTGGAGCGCTTTTTGTGCGTTGAACAAACTGGTTAACCCGGTTATAATTCTGTTTTTGAAGCGATTCTCGGCAATTAGAAGTTGTTTTTCCGGATTGCAAGACAGTGCCGACGTGGTGAAATTGGTAGACACGCTATCTTGAGGGGGTAGTGGCGAAAGCTGTGCGAGTTCGAGTCTCGCCGTCGGCACCAAAAGTTATCCAATGCCAACCGCATGCATTGCGTCGGCTGGCATTGTCACTTCTGGCGAGTGAATTTGCTCAAGATCTCTTGTGCATCTTTCTTGGCTTTAGTTGGAAATCGGTTGGGCAGTCGTCCCGGCCGGCACACCAGATCAAACCGATTTGAGGATAGTCGTGAGTCTCTCAGCCTATTATCCCGTCTTGCTGTTCCTTGTCGTGGGCACCGGTTTAGGTATCGCGCTCGTCAGCATCGGTAAGATCTTCGGTCCCAATAAGCCTGACACTGAAAAGAACGCACCTTACGAGTGTGGCTTTGAAGCATTCGGAGACGCCCGTATGAAGTTCGATGTGCGTTACTATCTCACCGCTATTCTGTTCATTATTTTCGACCTCGAAACCGCGTTTCTGTTTCCGTGGGGTGTGGCCCTGCGCGACATCGGCTGGCCCGGTTTCCTGTCAATGATGGTTTTTCTGCTCGAGTTTCTGCTTGGTTTCGCCTACATCTGGAGAAAGGGTGGGCTGGACTGGGAGTAACGGTGTAACGGGCGGGTTGAAGATCACCTGATTGCTGGGCGGCTATAGCTGGCTGCTCATCTGGAGTGAAAACAAATGAGTATCGAAGGGGTCTTGAAGGAAGGGTTTGTCACCACCACGGCTGACAAGTTGATCAACTGGACGCGCACGGGTTCGCTGTGGCCCATGACGTTCGGTCTGGCGTGTTGTGCGGTCGAGATGATGCATGCGGGCGCTGCCCGCTACGATCTGGACCGTTTCGGCGTCGTGTTTCGTCCGAGTCCGCGGCAGTCGGACGTGATGATCGTCGCCGGCACGCTGTGCAACAAGATGGCGCCGGCACTGCGCAAAGTCTACGACCAGATGGCGGAGCCGCGCTGGGTCATCTCCATGGGTTCGTGCGCCAATGGCGGTGGCTACTACCACTATTCGTATTCGGTTGTGCGCGGATGCGACCGGATCGTACCGGTCGACGTCTACGTGCCCGGATGCCCGCCGACGGCTGAAGCGCTGGTGTATGGCGTGATCCAGTTGCAGGCGAAAATTCGCCGCACCAGCACGATCGTTCGTCAGTAATTGTCGTTAGCCAAGTGCGCCGGCAAGTCCTGGCGCACGTAAGCACGCCAGTCAGCGTTGTTGAAGTCCCATTAAGCGTCACCAAGGCCAGAGCCTCCCCAATATGGCAAGCAAACTCGAGACCCTGAAAGCGAACCTCGAGGCGGCGTTCGGCGACCGCCTGCAAAGCATTACCGAGTCGCTCGGGCAACTGACCATTGTTGTCAAGGCAGCGAACTACGCTGATGTGGTGCTCAAGCTGCGCGACGACCGTTCGCTCGGCTTCGAACAACTCGTCGACCTATGCGGCGTGGACTACTCCACGTACGGCGACGGCGCCTACGAAGGCCCGCGTTTCGCGGCCGTCCTCCATCTTCTTTCGATCGCGAACAACTGGCGTCTGCGTGTGCGCGTGTTCGCACCGGACGACGAAATACCGATCGTGCCTTCGGCTGTCGACGTCTGGTCGTCGGCGAACTGGTACGAACGGGAAGCATTCGACTTGTTCGGTATCGTATTCGAAGGCCACCCCGACCTGCGCCGCATTCTCACCGACTACGGTTTTATCGGTCATCCGTTCCGCAAGGACTTCCCGGTGTCGGGTTATGTCGAAATGCGTTACGACCCGGAAGAGAAGCGCGTCGTGTACCAGCCAGTGACGATCGAGCCGCGCGAAATCACGCCGCGTGTGATCCGCGAGGACCGCTATGGCGGTCTGAAACACTAAGAGAACGCCATGGCAGAGATCAAGAACTACACGCTCAATTTCGGCCCGCAGCACCCGGCCGCGCACGGTGTGCTGCGCCTCGTGCTGGAACTGGACGGCGAAGTGATTCAGCGTGCCGATCCGCATATCGGGCTGCTGCACCGCGCGACTGAAAAATTCGCGGAATCGAAGACCTTCATCCAGTCCGTGCCGTACATGGACCGTCTCGACTACGTGTCGATGATGGTCAACGAGCACGGCTACGTGATGGCGATCGAGAAACTGCTCGGCATTGACATTCCGGTTCGTGCGAAATACATCCGCGTGCTGTTCGACGAAATTACGCGCGTGCTGAACCACCTGATGTGGATCGGCTCGCACGCGCTCGACGTCGGCGCAATGGCGGTGTTTTTGTATGCATTCCGCGAACGCGAAGACCTGATGGACGTGTACGAAGCGGTATCCGGCGCACGGATGCACGCGGCGTACTACCGTCCAGGCGGCGTGTATCGCGATCTGCCTGACGCAATGCCGCAATACAAGGCGTCGAAAATCCGCAATGCGAAAGCGTTGTCGCGGATGAACGAAACGCGTCAAGATTCGTTGCTCGATTTCATCGACGACTTCTTTACCCGCTTTCCGAAGTGCGTAGACGAGTACGAGACGTTGCTGACCGATAACCGCATCTGGAAGCAGCGGCTGGTGGGTATCGGCGTGGTCAGTCCTGAGCGTGCGTTGCAGCTCGGCATGACTGGCGCGATGCTGCGCGGCTCGGGCATTGAATGGGATTTGCGCAAGAAGCAGCCGTATGAAGTCTACGATCAGCTCGACTTTGACATCCCGGTCGGCGTGAATGGTGACTGCTACGACCGTTATCTCGTGCGCGTGGAAGAAATGCGTCAGTCCACCCGCATCGCGAAACAATGTATTGACTGGCTTCGTAAGAATTCAGGCCCGGTGATGGTCGACAATCACAAGATTGCGCCGCCTTCGCGCGTGGGCATGAAGACCAACATGGAAGAGCTGATTCACCACTTCAAGCTCTTCACGGAAGGCTTTCACGTTTCCGAAGGCGAGACATATGTGGCGGTCGAGCACCCGAAGGGCGAGTTCGGCATCTATCTGATCTCGGATGGCGCGAACAAGCCGTATCGCCTGAAGATTCGTGCGCCGGGTTATGCACATCTTGCTTCACTTGACGAAATGGCTCGCGGTCACATGATTGCGGACGCAGTGACGATCATCGGCACGCAGGACATCGTGTTCGGTGAGATCGATCGCTGAAATGCAGTCGCCACGAAACTGCGCCGCACCTCGCCAGCAAGCACGCGCAAAAGCGCTGAGCATGCCGGCGAACCAACAACAGCAGGACGCTAGGTCTGCCGCAAAAGAAAAACGCGGCGGGTGTTCGTTCGGTAGGAACTGAAAGAGTCGTGTCTGAAATGATCTCAGCTGAAGGCCTGAAAGAAATCGATCGTGCGATCGCGAAATATCCCGTGGACCAGAAACAGTCCGCGGTGATGTCGGCGTTGACCGTGGCTCAGGAAGAGCACGGCTGGCTATCGCCAGAACTGATGCAGTTCGTGGCCGACTACCTCAGCATGCCCGCCGTGGCCGTGCAGGAAGTGGCGACGTTCTACACCATGTACGAGACGTCGCCGGTCGGGAAACACAAGATCACGCTCTGTACGAACCTGCCGTGCCAGCTTGGGCCCGACGGCGGTTCGGAAAGCGCTGCTGAATACCTGAAGCAAAAGCTCGGCATTGGCTTTGGCGAAACCACCGTTGACGGCAAATTTACCTTGAAAGAAGGCGAATGTTTCGGCGCGTGCGGCGATGCACCCGTGTTGCTCGTGAACAATCATCGTATGTGCAGTTTCATGAGTCGCGAGCGGATCGACACGCTCCTCGAGGAACTATCGAAATGACGTCTCTTCACGACCGCCACATCCAGCCCCTGATTCTCGCCGGTCTCAACGGTGACAACTGGCACCTTGAAGATTATGTGGCGCGCGGCGGTTACGCCCAGCTGTGCCGCATCCTCGAAGAAAAGATCCCGCAAGAGCAGGTCATTGCCGACGTCAAGGCGTCGGGTCTGCGCGGCCGCGGTGGTGCGGGTTTCCCAACCGGTCTCAAGTGGAGCTTCATGCCGCGTCAGTTCCCGGGGCAGAAGTACCTCGTCTGCAACTCGGACGAAGGCGAACCGGGCACGTTCAAGGATCGCGACATCCTGCGCTGGAATCCGCATGCGCTGATCGAAGGCATGGCCATTGGCGCGTATGCCATGGGCATCACGGTCGGCTACAACTATATTCACGGCGAGATTTTCGAGGTCTACCGGATCTTCGAACAGGCGCTTGAAGAAGCGCGTGCAGCCGGGTATCTCGGTGCGAACATCCTGGGTTCGGAGTTCTCGTTCGAACTGCATGCGCACCATGGTTACGGCGCATATATCTGCGGCGAAGAAACCGCGCTGCTCGAGTCGCTGGAAGGTAAGAAAGGCCAGCCGCGCTTCAAGCCGCCGTTTCCAGCGAGCTTCGGCGTGTACGGCAAGCCGACCACGATCAACAACACCGAAACCTTCGCGGCCGTGCCGTTCCTGCTGGCTATCGGCCCGCAGAAATATCTCGAGATTGGTAAGCCAAACAACGGCGGCACGAAGATTTTCTCGGTGGCCGGCGACGTCAATCGTCCGGGCAACTTCGAAGTGCCGCTGAGCACGTCGTTTGAGACATTGCTCGAGCTGGCCGGTGGTGTGCGCGGCAAGTCGGTGAAAGCGGTGATCCCGGGTGGATCGTCGGCACCGGTGACTCCGGGCGACATCATGTTGAAGACCGACATGGATTACGACTCCATCGCGAAAACCGGCTCCATGTTGGGTTCGGGCGCCGTGATCGTGATGAACGAAACGCGTTGCATGGTGCGCTCGCTGCTACGCCTGTCGTACTTCTATTACGAAGAGTCGTGCGGTCAATGCACGCCTTGCCGTGAAGGTACGGGCTGGCTGTATCGCGTGGCCCATCGTATTGAACATGGACTCGGGCGTAAGGAAGACCTGGATCTGCTGAACTCGGTCGCTGAAAACATCATGGGCCGCACCATCTGTGCCTTCGGCGACGCGGCAGCCATGCCGGTGCGCGGCATGCTGAAGCACTTCTGGGACGAGTTTGAATACCACGTCGAACATAAACATTGTCTCGTCGATGGACGCGCGCATCATGCGCACACGTCCGAAGCGCCTACCACGTGATCAGTGATCAGGCCAAGGACCATTCCCCATCATGGTTGAACTAGAAATCGACGGCAAAAGTGTAGAAGTGCCTGAAGGCAACATGGTAATCCAGGCTGCGCATAAGGTAGGTACATACATTCCGCACTTTTGCTATCACAAGAAACTGTCGATCGCGGCGAACTGCCGGATGTGCCTGGTCGAAGTCGAAAAAATGCCGAAGGCGGTTCCCGCCTGCGCCACGCCGGTGTCGGCGAGCATGATCGTACGCACGAAATCGGACAAGGCTGTAAAGGCGCAGCAGTCCGTGATGGAATTCTTGCTGATCAATCACCCGCTCGATTGCCCGATTTGTGATCAGGGCGGCGAATGCCAGCTGCAAGACTTGGCCGTGGGTTACGGCAAGTCCCAATCGCGCTACAACGAAGAAAAGCGCGTGGTGTTCCACAAGAACGTCGGACCGCTGATCTCGATGGAAGAGATGACGCGCTGCATCCATTGCACGCGTTGTGTCCGTTTCGGTCAGGAAGTTGCCGGCGTGATGGAACTCGGCATGCTGGGTCGTGGCGAGCACTCGGAAATCACGTCGTTCGTCGGCAAGACGGTGGACTCGGAACTGTCGGGCAACATGATCGACCTGTGCCCGGTCGGCGCATTGACGAGTAAGCCGTTCCGCTACAGCGCCCGTACGTGGGAGTTGTCGCGCCGCAAGTCGATCAGCCCGCACGATTCCGTCGGCGCGAACCTGGTCGTGCAAGTGAAGAACAACCGCGTGATGCGCGTTCTGCCGATGGAAAACGAAGCCATCAACGAATGCTGGATCTCGGACAAGGATCGCTTCTCGTATGAAGCGCTGAACAGCGACGAACGTCTCACGCAGCCCATGTTGAAGCAGGGCGGCAAGTGGATCGAAACCGACTGGCAGACGGCGCTGGAATACGTGGCGAAGGGTATCAAGGGCATTACGGCCAACCACGGCACGAATCAGATCGCTGCCCTGGCTACGCCGCATAGCACCGTCGAAGAACTGTATCTGCTGAAGCAATTCGCCGAAGGCGTGGGTACGCCGAACGTCGATTTCCGTCTGCGTCAGAGCGACTTTTCGGCGCCGGTGTCGGACAGCGCGCCGTGGCTTGGCGTGAAGATCGCGGAGCTGACGAATATCGACACGGCGTTTGTGGTCGGATCGTTCCTGCGTCGCGATCATCCGCTGTTCGCTGTCCGTCTGCGTCAAGCCGCCAAGGGCGGTGCGAAGCTCACGTTCCTGAACGCGACGAATGATGACTCGCTGATCCCGGCTGCGCACCGCGTGGTCGCGGCGCCGTCGGAATGGCTCGACCGCCTCGGCAGCCTGGCTGCAGCGGTGGCCGAAGTACGGGGCGTCGCAGTGCCGGAAGTGTTCGCAGGACATGAAGCGTCGGCTGATGCTAAAGACATCGCAGCGTCGTTGTCGACGGGTGACCAGCGTCTGGTGTTGCTCGGCAACAGTGCGGTTCAGCATCCCCAGTTTGCGCAGATCCAGGCTGTATGCCAGTGGATCGCGGGCAACACGGGCGCTACGCTGGGTTATCTGACGGAAGCGGCCAATACGGTTGGCGCACATCTGGTCGATGCACTGCCGGGCGAGGGCGGACTGAACGCACGTAAAGTATTCGAGCAGCCGCGCAAGGGTTATGTGCTGTTCAACGTGGAACCCGCATTCGATACCGCCAACTCCGCTCAGGCGTTCGCCGCATTGAAGCAGGCGGAAATGGTTGTCGCGTTGACAGCATTCAAGCATGGCGCCGACTACGCCGACGTGCTGCTGCCGATCGCGCCGTTCACGGAAACGTCGGGCACGTTCGTCAACGCTGAAGGTACCGCGCAGACGTTCAACGGCGTAGTGCGTCCGCTGGGCGAAACACGTCCGGGCTGGAAGGTGCTGCGCGTGCTGGGCAGCATCCTCGGCCTGAAGGGTTTCGAATTCGATACCGCCGAAGAAGTCCGCGACGCCGCATTGGGCACGGGCGATCTGACGGCGCGTCTGTCAAACAAGACGACCGTGGCGATCAAGGCTGTTGCGAAAGCGGCCGCGCCTAAGGGAGGCAGCTACGAACGTCTCGCCGATACGCCGATCTATCACGCCGACGCATTGTCGCGCCGCGCTGAGTCGCTGCATCTGACGGCTGCTGCGCGCGCCGCGAACGTGGTTGGGTTGCCGACGGCGCTGTTCGAGAAACTCGGTCTGAAAAACGGCGACGCAGTGCGTGTCGTCCAAGGTGATCTCGCGGTGGTCCTGCCGGCAGTTCGCGACGCGAACCTGGCGGAAAGTGTGGTGCGTGTATCGACCGGAACGTCGGCCGGTGCAGCGCTCGGGGCTCTGTTCGGTGAACTGGTAGTGGAGAAGGCGTAAATGGGCTTGTTCGATACGATCAACGCAGGCGGGACGCAGATTCTAGGTGTCGCCTGGCCGACGGTGTGGGCGTTAGTCCGCATTCTCGTGGTCTCGGTAGTGATCCTGCTGTGCGTGGCGTACCTGATTCTGTGGGAACGCAAGCTCATCGGCTGGATGCACGTGCGCCTCGGGCCGAATCGCGTGGGTCCGCTCGGTCTGTTGCAGCCGATTGCCGACGTGCTGAAGCTGTTGCTGAAAGAGGTGATTCAGCCGACGCAGGCAAGTCGCTGGATCTACCTGATCGCTCCAATCATGACCGTGGTGCCCGCGTTCGCGGTGTGGGCGGTGATTCCGTTCCAGGCGAAAGCGGTGCTCGGCGATATCAACGCCGGTCTGCTCTATGTGATGGCGATTTCGTCCGTCGGTGTGTACGGCGTGATTCTCGCCGGCTGGGCGTCGAACTCGAAGTACGCATTCCTTGGCGCGATGCGCGCGGCAGCCCAGATGGTGTCGTACGAAATCTCGATGGGTTTCGCGCTTGTGGTCGTGCTGATGGTGACCGGCAGCCTGAATATGTCGGCCATCGTGGTGTCGCAGGAACACGGCATCTTCGCGAGTTGGGGCATCAACTTCCTCTCGTGGAATTGGCTGCCGCTGCTGCCCATGTTCGTTGTGTACTTCGTCTCGGGCATTGCTGAAACGAACCGTCACCCGTTCGACGTGGTGGAAGGCGAGTCGGAGATTGTCGCGGGTCACATGATCGATTATTCGGGCATGGCGTTCGCGCTTTTCTTCCTGGCTGAATACATCAACATGATCGTGATTTCGGCGATCACAACCACGCTGTTCCTTGGCGGCTGGAGCGCACCGTTCGGTTTCCTGTCCTTCATCCCGGGCATTTTCTGGTTCGTGCTGAAGATCTTCTTCCTGCTGTCGGTGTTCATCTGGGCCCGTGCGACGTTTCCGCGTTATCGCTACGACCAGATCATGCGTCTCGGCTGGAAAATCTTTCTGCCGGTGTCGGTGGTGTGGGTGGTCGTGGTCGGGTTCTGGATCATGTCGCCGCTGAACATCTGGAAATAATGGGCGGATGAAATAACCATGAACGCATTACAGAATTTCTTCAAAACGTTTTTCCTGACCGAGTTGCTAAAGGGTCTGGCGCTGACAGGCGGTTATCTGTTCCAGCGCAAGGTGACCGTTCAGTTCCCGGAAGAGAAGACGCCTATTTCCCCACGTTTCCGTGGCCTGCATGCATTGCGCCGATACGAAAATGGCGAAGAGCGCTGCATCGCATGCAAGCTGTGCGAGGCCGTGTGCCCCGCGCTCGCCATCACGATCGAATCAGAAACGCGCGCTGACAACACACGCCGCACCACGCGCTACGACATTGACCTGACCAAGTGCATCTTCTGCGGTTTCTGCGAAGAAAGCTGCCCAGTCGATTCGATCGTCGAAACGCACATCCTCGAGTATCACGGGGAGAAGCGCGGCGACCTGTATTTCACGAAAGACATGCTGCTCGCAGTAGGCGACCGTTATGAAACAGAGATTGCCGCTGCGAAGGCGGCTGATGCTCCTTATCGGTAAAACGCAGTAAACGCGGTAAAGCGAAGCGGGGCAGAGCAGACAGAATACCGCCGCGTCCCTTGCTGTTCCTGCATTTGAATTGACCTGCTGTTCCGGCCCGCGCGCCAAGGTTGTAGGTTGCGTTCTTGAAAAAACGCGACACGGCGCGCTTGTGTCAAAACACAAAGCCTAACGATGAACCGGTAATCATGGAATTCACGACCGTACTGTTTTACATCTTCGCGCTGCTGCTGGTTGTGTCGGCGCTGAAGGTGATCACTTCGCGCAATCCGGTGGCGTCCACCTTGTTCCTCGTGCTCGCGTTCTTCAACGCAGCCGCGATCTGGATACTGCTTGAAGCCGAATTCCTCGCCATTCTGCTGGTTCTCGTCTACGTCGGCGCGGTGATGGTGCTGTTCCTGTTCGTGGTGATGATGCTGGACATCAACCTCGACGTGCTGCATGGCGACTTCAAGAAGTTCGTGCCTATAGCCAGCATCGTGGGGGCGATCATAATCATTGAAACTACGCTGATCCTGTGGCACAGCTACGGTGCAACCATCACGCCGGTGCGCAACCCGACGCTCGGCAACGTGGCGGCGGGCGGTGTGGTGATGTCGAACTCGCACCTGATCGGCAAGGTCATCTACACCGACTACTTCTTCGCGTTTGAAATCGCTGGCCTGATCCTGCTGGTGGCGATCATTGCGGCCATCTCGCTGACTGTTCGCGAGAAGAAGGACAGCAAGCGCCAGCGCATCAGCGACCAGGTCAAGGTGCGTGCGCAAGATCGCGTGCGGATCGTCATGAAGTCCGAGAAAGAAGGGCCGGACGACACGACCAATCCGCCCGTGACTGGCAATGCCGGTGCCGGCACGGTCGACAACAAAGGCTGAGGAGATAAATAACTATGTTGAGTCTTGCCCATTACCTTGTGCTTGGCGCGATCCTGTTCGTGATCAGCATCGTCGGCATTTTTCTGAACCGACGTAACGTGATCATCATCCTGATGGCAATCGAACTGATGCTGTTGGCGGTCAACACGAACTTCGTCGCCTTCTCGCACTATCTCGGCGACATCCACGGACAGATCTTCGTGTTCTTCGTGCTGACGGTCGCGGCAGCTGAAGCAGCAATCGGCCTCGCCATCCTGGTCACGTTGTTCCGCAGTCTCGACACGATCAACATCGAAGACCTCGATCAGCTCAAAGGTTAATTTCGGGCAAGACAGCTATGTCCACGACACTCAATGAAAACCTTCTGCTCGCGATTCCGCTGGCGCCGCTTGCCGGCTCGCTGATCTCGGGGCTGTTCGGCTGGAAGATCGAGCGCAAGAGCTCGCACCGCATCACGATCCTCGGCGTGATGATCTCGTTCGTGCTCTCCTGCATCGTCTTCCTCGACGTCGTGCAGGGCGCGAGCTTCAACGCGACCATCTACGAATGGCTGACGGTCGGTCCGCTCAAGATGGAGATCGGCTTCCTGGTCGACTCGCTCACTGCCATGATGATGGTGATCGTCACCTTCGTCTCGTTGATGGTGCACATCTATACGATCGGCTACATGGCCGACGAAGAGGTGGGCTACGAGCGCTTCTTCTCGTACATCTCGCTCTTTACATTCTCCATGCTGATGCTCGTGATGAGCAACAACTTCTTGCAGTTGTTCTTCGGCTGGGAAGCGGTGAGCCTGGTGTCGTATTTGCTGATCGGCTTCTACTTCACTCGTCCGACGGCCGCCATCTACGCGAACATGAAGGCGTTCATTGTGAACCGCGTGGGTGACTTCGGATTCCTGCTCGGCATTGGCTTGTTACTGGCGTTTGCCGGTTCGCTCAACTACGGTGATGTGTTCGCTCACCGTACCGCGCTGGCCGCCATGACATTCCCGGGCACCGACTGGGGTCTGCTGACTGTTGCCTGTATCTGCCTGTTCATCGGCGCGATGGGTAAGTCGGCGCAGTTCCCGCTGCACGTGTGGCTGCCGGACTCCATGGAAGGCCCGACACCGATCTCGGCGCTGATTCATGCGGCAACCATGGTGACAGCCGGTATTTTCATGGTCACGCGGATGTCGCCGCTGTTCGAATTGTCGGATTCGGCGTTGTCGTTCGTGACGGTGATCGGCGCGATCACGGCGCTGTTCATGGGCTTTCTTGGTGTGGTGCAGAACGACATCAAGCGCGTGGTGGCTTACTCTACGCTCTCGCAGCTTGGTTACATGACGGTGGCGCTCGGTGTCTCCGCTTACCCGGTGGCAGTGTTTCACCTGGCGACACACGCGTTCTTTAAAGCGTTGCTGTTTCTTGGCGCGGGTTCGGTGATCATTGGCATGCACCACGACCAGGACATGCGCAACATGGGCGGCCTGCGTAAATACATGCCGATCACGTGGATCACTTCGCTTATCGGTTCGCTCGCGCTGATTGGTACGCCGTTCTTCGCCGGTTTCTATTCGAAGGATTCGATTATCGGCGCCGTGAAGCTGTCGCACCTTCCGGGTTCAGGCTTCGCGTATTTCGCGGTGGTCGCAAGCGTGTTCGTGACTGTGCTGTACTCATTCCGCATGTACTTCATGGTGTTCCACGGCAAGGAGCGCTTCCGTGGTCCGAAGCATCCGGAAAGCCAGATGGCGATCGAAGCCGCGGCACACGCACACGACTCGTATGGTCACGATGCACCTGGCCATGGCGATCATGGGCATGGTCATGTGCATGTTCCGCACGAAACGCCATGGGTCATTACTCTTCCGCTGATCCTGCTGGCAATTCCGTCGGTGATTATCGGTGCGATTGCGATCGGCCCGATGCTGTTCGGCGACTTCTTCGCGCACGGCGTGGTATTCGACCGAGTGATCGCCATCGGTGAGAACCATCCTGCGCTGCACGAGATGGACGAAGAATTCCAGGGCTGGTTCGCGATGGGCCTGCATTCGGTCGCGGGTCTTCCGGTGTGGCTGGCGCTCGCGGGCGTGGTGGTGTCGTGGTTCCTGTACTGGAAGCGTACGGATCTGCCGGGCGTGATCAAGCAACGCTTCCTGCCGATCTATAACTTGCTCGACAACAAGTACTACCTCGACAAGATCAACGACGTTGTATTTGCAAAGGGCGCGGTCGCCATTGGCCGCGGACTCTGGAAAGAGGGTGATATTGCCGTTATCGACGGTATCGTCAACGGCCTCGCGAAGTTCGTCGGCTGGTTTGCCAGTGTGATTCGCTTCCTTCAATCCGGTTACATCTATCACTACGCGTTCACCATGATCATTGGCATGTTGGGGCTCTTGACTCTGTTTGTAACGCTCGGCGGCAAATAAGGCGGAGACACCTATCTATGCACTCTTTACCCATTCTTAGTTTTGCAATCTGGTTGCCAATCATTGTCGGCATCCTTGTACTGGCAATAGGCAATGACGGCAATCCGGGCCAGTCGCGCTGGCTTGCGCTGATCGGCTCGATTCTTGGACTAATCGTCACCATTCTCCTGATTACCGGCTTCGACAACTCTTCGGCCGCGCTGCAGTTCGAAGAGAAGTTGGTCTGGATCGAACGCTTCAACATCTCGTATCACCTTGGCGTCGACGGCCTCTCCATGTGGTTTGTCGTGTTGACCGCGCTGATCACGGTGATTACGATCATCAGCGCGTGGGAAGTCATCACGGTGCGCGTGGCTCAATACATGGCCGCGTTCCTGATTCTGTCGGGCCTCATGATCGGCGTGTTCTTGACCGCCGACGGCATGTTGTTCTACGTCTTCTTCGAAGCGACGCTGATCCCGATGTACATCATCATCGGCGTGTGGGGTGGCGCGAACCGCGTGTATGCCGCGTTCAAGTTCTTCCTGTACACGCTGATGGGCTCGCTGCTGATGCTGATCGCGTTGCTGTATCTCTACACGCAGACGCACACATTCAACATTGCTACGTGGCATGCCCTGAAGATCGGTTTCACGCCGCAGATCCTGCTGTTCATCGCATTCTTCCTGGCCTTCGCCGTGAAGGTGCCAATGTGGCCGGTCCACACGTGGTTGCCTGACGCCCACGTTGAAGCACCGACGGGCGGCTCGATCGTGCTAGCCGCGATCATGCTGAAGCTGGGCGCGTATGGTTTCATCCGCTTCTCGCTGCCTATCGCGCCGGATGCCAGCCATTTCCTAGGGCCGGTGGTGATCACGTTGTCCCTGATCGCTGTGATCTACATTGGCTTCGTGGCACTGGTGCAGGAAGACATGAAGAAGCTGGTGGCGTATTCGTCGATTGCGCACATGGGCTTCGTCACGCTCGGCTTCTTCATCTTCAGCACGCTCGGCATGGAAGGCGCGATCATCCAGATGATCTCGCACGGCTTTGTCTCGGGCGCCATGTTCCTGTGTATCGGCGTGCTATATGACCGCATGCATTCGCGCCGGATCGCCGACTACGGCGGTGTGGTGAACGTCATGCCGAAGTTCGCCGCATTCGCCATGTTGTTCGCGATGGCCAACTGCGGTTTGCCGGGTACCTCGGGTTTCGTTGGTGAATTCATGGTGATCCTGGCTGCCGTGAAGTTCAACTTCTGGATCGGTTTCCTGGCTACCTTCACGCTGATTCTCAGCGCGGCTTACACGCTGTGGATGTACAAGCGCGTGCACTTCGGCGCGGTAGCGAACGATCACGTGGCGAAGCTGAAGGACATCAACAAGCGCGAATTCTTCATACTTGCCGTGCTTGCCGTATTCACGCTGTACATGGGCCTGTATCCGAAGCCGTTCACCGACGTGATGCACGCATCCGTAGAGAATCTCCTCTCCCACGTCGCGCAGTCCAAACTGCCGATGGCCCAGTAACGCGTGCGGAGGAATTAAAAGATCATGCAAAACGCCCCCATGAGTGCCCTGTTACCCGATGGACTGTTGATGCTGATGGTCGTCGTGGCCTGGTTGAACGACACCATCTTCGGTGCGAAGAGCCGTCACTCGACCTATCTGATTTCGGTTGTGTCGGCCATTGTGGTCGGTGTGTGGTTCGCCTTCCAGGCGCTTGATCCCACACCGCATTACTACTTCACGCGCATGTACGTGGTCGACCCGTTTGCGAGCACAATGAAAGCGGTCGTGACGCTCGGCTTTGCGGTATCGATCATCTATTCGCGCAAGTATCTTGAAGATCGCAACCTGTTCCGCGGCGATTTCTTCCTGCTCGGCTTGTTCTCGCTGCTCGGCCAGTGCGTGATGATCTCGGGCAACAACTTCCTGGCGCTGTACCTGGGCCTGGAACTGATGTCGCTGTCGTTGTACGCGGTGATCGCGTTGCGCAAGGACTCGCCGCAAGCCAATGAATCCGCGATGAAGTACTACTTACTCGGTGCGCTGGCTTCGGGTTTCCTGCTCTACGGCATCTCGATGCTGTACGGCGCAACCGGCTCGCTCGAACTGAATGAAATCGCGAAGACGATCGCAACCGGCCGCATCAACGACGCAGTCCTGCTGTTCGGCGTGATCTTCGTGGTAGCGGGCGTGGCGTTCAAGATGGGCGCGGTGCCGTTCCACATGTGGGTGCCCGACGTGTACCAAGGTGCACCGACCGCGATGACGCTGCTCACCGGCGGTGGTCCGAAGGCCGCGGCGTTTGCGTGGGGTCTGCGTTTCCTGGTGATGGCACTGTTGCCGCTGGCGGTGGACTGGCAAGAGATGCTGGTGATCTTGGCCGCGTTGTCGCTGATCGTGGGTAACGTGACCGGTATCGTGCAGAAGAACATCAAGCGGATGCTGGCGTACTCTGCTATCTCGAACATGGGCTTTGTGCTGCTGGGCATGCTGGCAGGGGTGGTCGACGGCAAGGCTGATGGCGCAGCAAACGCGTATAGCTCGGCTATGTTCTATAGCATCATCTATTTGCTGACCACGCTTGGCACCTTCGGTGTAATCATGCTGCTGGCACGCAAGGACTTCGAAGCCGAAACGCTCGACAACTTCAAGGGCCTGAACCAGCGTAGCCCGGTGTTCGCGTTCGTGATGATGATCATCATGTTTTCGCTCGCCGGCATTCCGCCAATGGTCGGGTTCTACGCGAAGCTTGCCGTGCTCGAAGCTACCATGAACGTCGGCCTGACGTGGCTTGCTGTGCTGGCGGTGCTGTCGTCGCTGGTGGGTGCGTTTTACTACTTGCGTATCGTCAAGCTGATGTATTTCGATGCACCGACCGGTGCGTCGCCGATCGTCGCGGACAACCTCAAGCGCGCGCTGCTCGCGTTCAACGGTCTGGCGGTGCTGGTGCTTGGCATTGTTCCCGGTCCGCTGATGAACGCTTGCCTGGCTGCGATCTCGCACACCTTGCCGTTCCAGTTGTAATGTCGGCAGCGGGCTGGTTTATTGTGTTGTTGGCGCTGGTCGGCGCTAACCTCCCGTTCGCAAATCAGCGTCTTTTCTCCGTTATCCCGCTCAAGGCGGCGAAGAAAAGTGCCTGGATTCGCATCGGGGAAGTAATCGTGTTTTATTTTATTGTGGGCGCGCTCGGCTTTATGCTTGAGGCGCGTGCAGGCAACCGCTTCGAACAGGGCTGGCAGTTTTATGCCGTGACCTTCAGCTTGTTCCTGGTGCTCGCGTTCCCTGGCTTCACGTTCCAATATCTCGTCAAGCGCCGCTGACGGCGACAGCCGTCGTGGCTTGATCCTCGCGCGTAACTTTCGCGCGTTTCCTTCAAAGTGCACGATGGCTGACCCACATATCGAGTTCCCTGATTCCGACGATGGCTTGATCGAAAAGACGGTCGAGAGCAAGTTGCTCCATCAAGGCAAGTTCCTCACGCTCAAGATCGATACGGTCGAACTGCCCGACGGCAAGCACGCCACGCGCGAGTTCGTCGAACATCCGGGCGCCATGATGATCCTGCCAATATTCGACGACGGCCGCGTGCTGCTGGAGCGGCAGTATCGCTATCCGATCCGTAAAGTCCTGCGCGAATATCCCGCCGGCAAACTCGATCCGAACGAGAGCGAACTGGCGTGCGCAAAGCGCGAGTTGCATGAAGAAACCGGTTATACGGTGCGCGAATGGTTTTTCCTGACGCGGATTCATCCGGTTACTTCCTATTCGACCGAGTTCATTGATTTGTACCTGGCCCGTGGCTTGACGGTAGGCGAGAGCAAGCTCGACGAGGGCGAGTTTCTCGAAACGTTCATCGCGGACCGGTCGCAGGTTTTCGAGTGGATCAGGAGCAGCCATATCAGCGACGTCAAGACGGTCATCGGCAGTTTCTGGCTGGAGAAGGTGATGTCTGGGTGAGTGGGCCTTGGGCGATCCGGTCAGCGACTGAACAGCGACCGAGATGCGCGACGCATTCGCATAAAAAGTGGCTGTGAAGGCCGCTTTTTATTTGTCTGTGTGCGCCCAGCATGGGCGCAATCTTGGAGGTGTAAG
>LGTG01000187.1 GCA_001190015.1 Candidatus Burkholderia crenata | reverse complement strand
GATCCATTCTGAGCACGAGCAGGCCGACAACCACGGGCTAGCAGCAATGGCCCCTGGTCACTTCGCTTCTATTCAACCCAACGCCGCCGTTTAGTGTCGGGTTTGCACCGCCGCTAACACCGCGCACAATACGTGGCCGGATCGTTTTACGAGCGCGGCGGCGATAGCGTGAAGAAGAACATCAACGTGGCGCGCGTACTACGCCGCCGCAGCGGCGCAGGGCGATCCCGCAGCGAAGCTGAAGTTCCAGGAACTCAGCGCGGAACTTGCGCACGAACGGCCGCAATAAAACAAAAGTCCACGATGAAACCATCATCGTGGGCTTTGCAACAGCCACGCATGCGGCCGAAAAACGCTAGCCTTTCATCAGCCGCTTTTGTCGTGACACGCTCATGATGAGCCCCACCGCAACGCCCAGCGTTGTCAACGCGGTTCCACCGTAACTCATGAACGGCAGCGGCACGCCGACCACCGGCAGGATCCCGCTCACCATCCCGATATTCACGAACGCGTAGGTAAAGAACGCCATGGTCAGCGATCCAGCCAGCAGGCGTCCGAACAGCGTCGCTCCGTTCGCCGCGATAAACAGCCCTCGCGCGATCAATGCCATATAAAGGAATAGCAGCAGAAGCCCGCCCGCGAGCCCGAACTCCTCCGAAAACACCGCGAAAATGAAGTCGGTATGTTTTTCAGGGATGAATTCCAGATGCGACTGCGTACCTTTTAACCAGCCTTTTCCAAAGGTCCCGCCTGAGCCGATTGCAATGACGGCCTGAATGGTGTGAAAGCCTTTGCCGAGTGGATCGGAGGTTGGGTCGAGCAGCGTACAGATCCGGTGCTTCTGGTAATCATGCATCAGCGGCCAGTTCACTTCAGGCTGGCAAATGCGTTCCTGGAATACGCCGATACTCGCGACCACCAGCACAGCCGCAACTAGCACCGGCACGATCAGCTTGAAACTTAGGCCCGTGAAATAAATCACGAAGAGGCCCGCCGCGACCACCAGCACGGCGGTGCCGAGGTCCGGCTGCTTGGCGATTATCGCGACCGGCAGGACCAGGATCAGGAAGCCGACAATGTAATCCCACCACCGGATACTGCCCTCACGTCGCTGGAAATACCATGCGAGCATGAGCGGCATCGCTATCTTCATGATCTCCGAGGGCTGGATCACCACGCCCACGTTCAGCCAGCGCTTCGCGCCTTTGCGGGTCAGCCCGAACGTGGCGACCGCGATCAGCAGCGCCATGCCGATGGTATAAAGCGGCACGGCGAAACGCATGAGCGTGGGCAGCGGCACGTTGGCGAGAATCCACATCAGCCCGAACGTCAGCATGATGTTGCGCAACTGGTCTTCCACACGGCCAGGGACATCCAGGCTCGCGCTATACAGCGTCACAATGCCCACACACAACAGCAGGAACAAGATCAGAGCGAGCGGTTTATCGAAGCCCGCGAACATGCGCTTCGTGTATTCGAGCCAGACGCGCTTGTCGAATTTCAGCGCTTGCATGGCGATTCTCCTTTACTCGTCGATGCCGCTAGACGGCGTCAACGTCTGGACAGCGCTTTTGCTGGTGCCGCGGGGGATGCGACCAGTTGGCGCGGGTTCTTTCGGCCACGACGGGGGCGTTGGTGCGACCGGTGCCCGGCGAATTTGGGCGGTACGGGTTGCTTCCTTCGCGTTGGCTGTGCCCGGTGCTTTCGATCCCGTTGCCGGGCGAGCGGTTTCCCGCGCTTCCGTAGCGATAGTCGGAACCGGCACACGCGGCGCTTCCAGCGTGCGCAGCATGCTCGGCGCCGCAGGAACAGCCGGTGCTGCCGATGCAGCCGAGCCGGACGCCGCCGCACCCGCACTCGCGGCCGCTGAATCAGACGCCGCTTGCGGCTTGAACGCCGGCGACACACTCGTCACCGGTGCGGGCAGCGCCGCGTCCACCGGGCTTTGCGCGCCACCGATCACGGGTGCGCCCGCAATCTTCCGTCGCAGATGCCGCTGCGGCCACGGCCGCCGCTCCCGCACCCGGTTTCAGCCGGTTGACGAGATAATAATCGAGCACTTTGCGCGCGATCGGACCTGCCGATTCCGCGCCCCAGCCGCCGTTTTCCACGATCAGCGCAACCGCGATAGTCGGATGATCCGCCGGTGCGAACGCGATAAACAACGCGTGATCACGCAAACGTTCCGCTATCGCGTTGTGCAAATAATTCGCGCCTTGCAGCGAATAAACCTGCGCCGTACCGGTTTTGCCGGCGGCCTGATAGGGCGCGCCGCGGAAAATCTTGGCGCCCGTACCGGTGGTCACCACACCTTCCATCGCGCGCTTGATGAAATCGACGTCAGCCTGCTTGACTGCGATCTTGTCGCTCGGGTCGCGCACGGTAACGCGGATCGCCTTGGTGATCGGATTCTCGACTTCCTTGACCAGATGCGGCTTCATGACCACGCCGTTGTTCGCGAGCGTCGCGGTGGCGTGCGCGAGTTGCAGGATCGTGAACGAGTTATAACCCTGCCCGATACCCAGGCTGATCGTCTCGCCTTCATACCAGCGCTGCTGTTCCGGCTTCCGGTATGCCTTCTTTTTCCACTCGGTGGACGGCAGGATGCCGCGCGCTTCGCCGTTGATATCAATACCCGTGATCTGGCCGAATCCCCACGGTTTCATGAAGCCGGCCATTGCGTTCACGCCAAGATCGTGCGCCAGCATGTAGAAATAGGTGTCGTTGGAGACCACAATCGCGCGGTTCATGTCGACCCAGCCCTGACCCGCGCGCACGTCGTTGTGGAAGGTGTGGCCACCGAACGTGTACGAACCCGGGTCCTGGAAACCCCAACTGGTCGTGCGTTTGTGCAGCGTCAGCGCGGCAAGCGCCATGAACGGCTTGTAGGTCGAGCCGGGCGGGTAGGTGCCGCGCAGGGGCCGGTTCAGCAGCGGGTGATCGGGCGAATTGTTGAAGGAATCCCAGGTTTGCTGGTCGATGCCGTCGACGAACGAATTCGGGTCGAAATTGGGCGCCGATACGAACGCGAGCACATCGCCCGTTGCGGGTTCGATAGCCACCAGCGCACCGCGCTTGCCCGCGAACGCCTGCTCGGCGACTTGCTGCAAGCCGATATCCAGCGACAACACCAGGTTGTTCCCCGGCGTGGCCTGCGTGCGCGACAGTGTGCGCACCGGCCGGCCGCCCGCTGTGACTTCCACTTCCTCAAAGCCTGTCAGGCCATGCAGCTCGGTTTCGTAGCTCTGCTCCACACTGATCTTGCCGATGTAGTCCGTGCCCTTGTAGTTGTTCGCGTCCAGACGCGGATCGTAGTGATCGGTGTCGGCGTCGTTCTGGTCGCTGGCTTCGTCGATACGTTCCTGATCGCGCTGCGAAATCCGTCCGATATAGCCGATCACATGCGCCGCCGTGGGCCCAAGCGGGTATTGCCGGAACAGCCGTGCTCGTACTTCCACGCCCGGAAAGCGGTACCGCTGAGCGGTGAAACGGGCGACTTCTTCGTCGGTGAGGCGGGTACGGATTGGCAGGCTCTCGAAATTCTTCGAGTCTTCCAGCAGCTTCTTAAAACGCCGCCGGTCGCGCTGATCGACGGGAATCACGGTCGCGATGCGGTCGATTTCATCGTCGAGCGTGGTGTCGATTTTCGATGGCGTGATTTCCAGCGTGTAAGCCGAATAGTTCTTCGCCAGCACCACGCCGTTGCGGTCGGTGATGATGCCGCGGTTCGGCACGATGGGCGCGACCGAGATGCGGTTTTCATCGGCTTGCAGCGAGTATTTGCTGAAATGCCAGACCTGCAGATAAAGGAACCGCACGCCGATCAGCCCGAAACAGACGAACACGAACAGGCCGGCGGCAGCCACACGCAGGCGAAACTTCGATAACTGTTGTTCGGCGTTCTGAAATTCGGTCATGCAATGTTCGCGGGGACCGCGTGTGTGGCGTATACAGCGTGCAGCGGTTGCGGCAGAAGACGCTTAACTAAACTCAGATTGGCCGCGTGTCATCGGGATCGGTGGCGCTGCGCTGCGGAATCAACAACAGGAAACTCGCGACCGGCCACAAAATGGCCTCCACAAACCCGTCGATCAGATACCCCCAGTCGGGAAACGCCGCGCCGGTGAGCAGGCAGATCACGAACGGCACGATTTGCGCGCCAATTAGCAACGGCGCGACCACGAACGTTTGCACGGGCAGGGACATCCACAATACGCGCCTGTGAATGGTGATGGCGCCATACGACAACAGCGTACACGCGAGCGCGTGCTCACCGAGCAGACTGGCATTGTGAACGTCCATGAGAATGCCGAGCATGAACGCGATACCCATGCCCACGCGACGCGGCTGATGGACGTTCCAGAACAGCAGCACGACCGCGACGAAATCCGGGATGCCGAAGGTCCTGCCCCAGGGCATCAGGTTTAACAGGAATGCGGCGGCCAGACTGAACGTAATGAAGTACGGATTGACCGGCTGCAGGATGTATTGCGGACGGTTCATGGTGCTGTTCCGGGCGCGGGCTTGACGGCAGGTTCAGCTTTCTTCGCTCTAGCGGGTTCGGGTTTTTTCGCGGTGGGCGCACTCGCCGCCGCAGGGGCAGCCGCGCTAGCGCTTTTCGCCGGTGCCTCCGCTTTGCCCTTCTTTCCCTTATTGTCCTTCGCGTCCTTGGCCGCGGCAGCTTCCTCGGCTTCTTCAGGATTCGGCGGCTGGTTGACCTCGTAATGCAGCACGAGCAACTGGCGCGCACCGCGGACCGGCGCGATCGGCAGGCAGACTACGCGGGCAAAGGCGGTATCCGCTTGTTTACCGACGCGAACTACCTTCGCCACCGGCAATCCTGGCGAATAAATGCCGTCCAGGCCGCTGGTCACGAGTTCGTCGCCGGTTTGCACGTCGGCGCTGATTGGCACGAAACGCAGATCAAGTGTGTCGCCCTTCGGCGTGCCGTAGATCACGCTGCGCAATCCGGTTCGCACGATCTGCACGGGCACGGCCTCGTCTTTATCGGAGAGCAGCGTAACTTCCGATTGCAGCGGGAACACACGCGTCACTTGCCCGATAACGCCGTCTTCGTTGACCACAGGCGCGCCGTTCTGGATGCCTTGCTGCGCACCTTTGCCGATGACGACTTTTTGGGTGAAAGGATCGCGAGTGTCGTACTGGACTTCGACAGACGTGGTTTGCGTGCTGGCGCGCGAGCCGAGCTGGAGCAGCGCGCGAAGATGCGCGTTTTCGGCGTTGAGCTGGGCGGCATCGCCCGCTTTCACCGATAACTCGAGGTTCTTTTCTTTCAGTTTGGTGTTTTCATTGCGCAGGGTTGCGCTGGTGACGGCCAGATCGGCCGCGCCCATGAAAATATCGCGCGGCACGAGCGCCGCGCGCTGCAGCGGATACAAACCCGCTCCCAGCACGCCACGCACGATCTCGAGCGTGTTGAAGCGTGCGTCGGAAATCAGCAGGGCAAGGGCAAGCACCACAAAGAAGATCAATCGCGCGAGAGCGGATGGACCTTGCTTAAAAAGTGGCGGCGGACTGTATTCCATGGTCGGCGCCGAGGGCGTGATCGGTTGGTTCGATGCTGCGGGTCCGCGTGGTGGCGCGGCCCAGCCCAGCGCTGTTCTCCGCGGCCCGGATTTGGCCGGACCGCGTGAACCATTGCGCAAGTCGCATACTTCGCGCACGTCGCCGTTGCTGCATTGAGCGAGTGCGTGCTGTTGGCGCCTTAGTGAAAGGCGTCAAGGCTTACTCGTAGGAGAAGATGCTGCCGAGCTTGTCCATGCGTTCGAGCGCCATGCCCGAACCGCGTACGACGCACGTCAGCGGGTCTTCAGCGACGAGCACCGGCAACCCGGTCTCTTCCGCCAGCAGCCGGTCGAGACCGCGCAGTAACGCGCCACCGCCCGTCAGCATCATGCCGCGCTCGGCAATGTCGGCGCCCAGTTCCGGCGGCGTTTGTTCCAGCGCGATTTTCACCGACGACACGATCTGGTTCAGCGGATCGGTCAGCGCTTCGAGAATTTCGTTGCTCGAAATGGTGAAGCTGCGCGGAATGCCTTCCGACAGGTTACGGCCCTTGACTTCCATCTCCTTGACCTCGGAGCCCGGAAAAGCCGAACCGATTTCCTTCTTGATCGCTTCAGCCGTTTGTTCGCCGATCAACATGCCGTAATTACGACGGATGTAATTGACGATGGCTTCGTCGAACTTGTCGCCGCCCACGCGCACCGAACCCTTGTACACGATACCGCCGAGCGAAATCACGCCCACTTCGGTCGTGCCGCCGCCGATATCGACGACCATGGAGCCCGTTGCCTCGGACACCGGCAAACCGGCGCCGATGGCCGCAGCCATGGGTTCTTCGATCAGATACACCTGCGACGCACCGGCGCCGTGTGCTGCTTCCTTGATCGCGCGGCGTTCGACCTGGGTCGAACCGCACGGCACGCAGATGATGATGCGCGGCGAAGGCGAGAACATACGCGATTCGTGCGCAGTCTTGATGAACTGTTTGATCATCTGTTCCGTGACAGTGAAATCGGCGATAACGCCGTCCTTCATAGGCCGGATGGCTTCAATGTTGCCCGGCACCTTGCCGAGCATCTGCTTTGCTTCGCGGCCGACGGCTTGAATGGTTTTCTTGCCATTCGGACCGCCTTCCTGGCGAATGGAGACCACCGACGGCTCGTCAAGGACGATGCCCTTGCCCCGCATGTAGATGAGCGTGTTGGCGGTGCCGAGATCAATCGCCAGATCGTTTGAAAAGTAGCTGCGCAAAAAACCGAACATTCAAAATCCTGTCTCGCTGGGAGCCGTGCCTCGCTTCGAGCGCCAAAGGACGGCAGCGGAAAAAATGACAGCCTGCAGCGGGGACCCATTTTCTGGCCACGCAAATTGCAAGACTGCGAAGAAATCTACCGGAGGATGCGAGCGAACCAGGCACGCACTTCTCTGAAAAATCTGTAACTTTAAGAGTAGGCCACTGGTAAGTCGATCCGGATTTGGGTCGAACGCGTAATGTTACCTTATAATTTTGGGGTGTTCGAAGGAAAAGGACGGTACAGACGGTATATTTTGTCATCGTCAAGCCTGCTTTTTTAGGGCTCCTTTATCTCGAATTTCTCGAATTGCAGTCGCGCTGTTTGTCAGCGTGTAAGTCGAAAAAAACCGGTGATCGAATGTCTCTGACCCTGACCGATGTAAAACGCATTGCGCACCTCGCGCGGCTCGAATTGCCCGAGCACGAGGCCGAACCCACGCTTGCGCGACTGAACGACTTCTTCGGTCTCGTCGAGCAAATGCAGGCCGTGGATACCATGGGTATCGAACCGCTTGCTCATCCGATCGAACAGATCGAGAAAGTCGAACTGCGTTTGCGAAACGATGTTGTTACAGAGCACGTAAACCGCGAAGAGTTCCAACGCCCCGCGCCTGCCGTGCGCGACGGGCTGTATCTCGTGCCCAAGGTGATCGAGTAAGTGTCGTGCTTTGAGACAGCGCCTCCGAGGCGACGTATTTGAGGCAATGCAATATACGCACGAAAACAAAAAGGCGCTCGGTACCCGATAAGCGATACTCGGCGCCCATCAGGAAGAACGCAATGCATCAAAAAAGCTTGACCGAACTGCGCGCGGCACTCGACGCAAAGATCTTATCCGCCGTCGAACTTGCGCAGCTCTTTTTGCAGCGCATCGATGCAGCCAAGGATCTCAACGCGTTTATCAGTGTCGACCATGACCTCACGCTCGAGCAGGCTAAAGCGGCGGATGCGTTGATCGCCAAAGGCGCAGCGGGTGTGCTGACCGGCCTGCCGATCGCGCATAAAGACGTGTTTGTCACGCGTGGCTGGACCTCCACGGCTGGCTCGAAAATGCTCGCCAATTACGCGAGCCCGTTCGATGCCACCGTTGTCGAATACCTCAAGAACGCAGGCGTGGTGACGCTCGGCAAGAGCAATATGGACGAATTCGCGATGGGTTCGTCCAATGAGAATTCGTATTTCGGCCCGGTCAAGAACCCTTGGGATCTGAAAGCTGTGCCGGGTGGATCGTCGGGCGGCTCGGCCGCCGCGGTTGCCGCACGCCTCGCGCCGGCAGCCACCGGCACGGACACCGGCGGTTCGATTCGCCAGCCCGCATCGTTTACCGGCATTACCGGAATCAAGCCAACGTATGGCCGGGTTTCGCGTTACGGCATGATCGCGTTCGCGTCCTCGTTTGATCAGGGTGGACCCATGGCCCGCAGCGCCTCGGAGTGCGCGCTGTTGCTCAACGCCATTGCGTCGTTCGACCCGCGCGATTCGACCAGCCTGCAGCGCGAGGATGAAGATTACACGCGCTATATCGGCCAGAACTGGTCCGGCACGGACGCGGCCAAACCGCTCACCGGCTTGCGCATCGGCTTGCCGAAAGAATTTTTCGGTGAGGGATTGAGCGCCGAAGTGCGCAGCGCAATCGATACGGCCCTGAAGCAATACGAAGCATTGGGCGCCACGCTGGTCGAGGTCTCGCTGCCGAAGACCGAGCTGTCCATTCCCGTGTATTACATCATCGCGCCGGCTGAAGCATCGTCGAACCTGTCGCGTTTCGATGGCGTGCGCTACGGGCATCGCGCGGCTGAATACACCGACCTTCTCGATATGTACAAGAAGTCGCGCGCCGAAGGTTTCGGACCGGAAGTGAAGCGCCGGATACTGGTGGGCGCGTACGTGCTGTCGCACGGTTATTACGACGCGTATTACCTTCAGGCGCAGAAAATCCGTCGCATCATCGCGCAGGATTTCCAGGAAGCATTCAATCACTGTGACGTAATCATGGGACCCGTGGCACCGTCGGTGGCATGGAATCTCGGCGAAAAAGCCGATGGTCCAGTCCAGATGTACCTCGCCGATATCTACACGCTGTCGATCAGCCTCGCCGGCTTGCCTGGCATGAGCGTGCCCTGCGGTTTTGGCGCTGCGGGCAGCGCGCATGCCACGCGACCGGTCGGCTTGCAGATCATTGGCAATTATTTCAACGAAGCCCGATTGTTCCAGGTCGCCGACGCGTTTCAGCGTGCCACAGACTGGCACGTGCAATCACCGGCAGGAGTATGAGTATGGGTAAGCAATGGGAAATCGTTATAGGTCTGGAGACGCACGCGCAGTTATCGACCGTCTCCAAGATTTTCTCGGGTGCGCCCACGCAGTTCGGCGCTGAGCCGAACACGCAGGCGTGTCCCGTCGATCTGGCGTTGCCGGGTTCGTTGCCTGTGATGAATCGCGGCGCTGTCGAGCGCGCGATTCGCCTTGGCCTCGCCATCGGCGCGACCATTTCACCGCGCAGCATTTTCGCCCGCAAGAATTATTTCTACCCTGATCTGCCGAAGGGTTATCAGATCAGCCAGTTCGAGATTCCGGTCGTGCAGGGCGGGAGCGTCACGATCCAGGTTCCGGCCAACGAAAAAGCCGGCACGGCCGCTTATGAAAAGACCGTCAATCTGACGCGCGCGCATCTGGAAGAAGACGCCGGCAAGTCGCTGCACGAAGACTTCGCGGGCATGACGGGTATCGACTTGAATCGGGCCGGCACACCGTTGCTCGAAATTGTGACGGAACCTAAAATGCGCAGCGCCGCCGAAGCCGTGGCCTATGCGAAAAGCCTGCACAGTCTCGTGCAATGGCTCGGTATCTGCGACGGCAATATGCAGGAAGGCTCGTTCCGTTGCGACGCGAACGTCTCCGTGCGCCCGGTCGGTCAGGCCGAATTCGGCACGCGCGCCGAGATCAAGAACCTGAACTCGTTCCGTTTTCTCGAAGAAGCCATTCAGTACGAAGTGTGCCGGCAGATCGAGTTGATCGACGACGGTGGGACGGTTGTGCAGGAAACGCGTCTCTACGATCCTGACAAGCGCGAAACGCGTTCCTTGCGCAGCAAGGAAGATGCGCACGATTACCGCTATTTCCCTGATCCCGACCTGATACCGCTCGTGATCGATGAAGCCTGGATCGCGCGGGTTCGCAGCGAATTGCCCGAATTGCCCGAAGCCATGCAGACGCGTTTCGTCGAGGAATATGGTTTAACGCCGTATGACGCCGCGGGGTTGACGTCGTCGAAGGCAATGTCGGCGTATTTCGAACGGGTTGTTGCTGTGGTGGTTCGAACGCATGCAAAGCTCGCGGCCAACTGGCTGATGGGCGAAGTGTCGTCGCAATTGAACCGCGACTCGCTGGATATTGCCGACTCGCCGGTGTCTCCCGCGCAGCTCGCGCTTGTGATTCAGCGCGTGGCCGACGGCACGATCTCGAACAAGATTGCCAAGGATATTTTCCAGGCGATCTGGGAAGAGAAAGCCACTGACGACACTGCCGCCGACCGGATTATCGAAGCGAAGGGGTTGAAGCAGATCTCGGATACGGGCGCGCTGGAAGCGATCATCGACGAAGTGATGGCCGCGAACCAGAAGTCCGTCGATGAGTACCGCTCGGGCAAGGAGAAGGCGTTTAACGCGCTGATCGGCCAGGCGATGAAAGCGACGAAGGGCAAGGCGAATCCGCAGCAAGTCAACGAGCTTTTGAATAAGAAACTATCCTCTTGAGCTGACGGCTGGACTATTCGCGGGTTGCTGCCGGCTCCTGTCTGGCAGCAACCCTTTCTTTTATCAACGGGGGGACGCACGAGTGGTCAAAAACCCTGAGCTTGACGGTTATCGCGTGCCGTATTTTGACGGGCAGAAGATCAAGCCGTTTGACCTGGCTTCCATCGACACCGCGTCGAAGCCGTTTTCGTCCGGTGGGAAAGACGCGGACCGCGAGCGGCTGAGCGAGTTGAGCACAGCACTCCATGAATTATGCGCAACGCGCGCACCGTATCCTGCTCATCCTGCAAGGCATGGATACGAGCGGCAAGGACGGCATGGTTCGCGGTGTCTTTCACGAAGTCAATCCGCTCGGTTTGCGCGTCGTGCCATTCAAGGCGCCATCCGAAACCGAAGCCGCGCACGATTTTTTCTGGCGCGTTCATTCACAGGTGCTGGCGGCGGGCGAGTTCGCCATTTTTAATCGCAGCCAGTACGAAGACGTGCTGGTGCCACGCGTGCTGAAACAGATCGACCAAGATGCGTGGGAGTGCCGCTACCGGCAGATTCGCGACTTCGAAGCGATGCTTGCGAAAAATGGCACGACGATCGTGAAGTGCTTTTTGCATATATCGAAGGACGAGCAGAAGGTGCGTTTGCAGGCGCATGTCGACAATCCCGAGAAGCACCGGAAGTTCGATCCATCGGATCTCGATGCCCGCAAATTTTGGGATAAATATCGCCTGTCTTATGAAGACGCCCTTGGGGCAACATCGACGGACATTGCCCCATGATACGTGATTCTCGTTGATTCAAAGACGCACCGCAACGTGATGGTTGGGGAGTTGATGGTGCGCACATTGCAGGGTTTGAAGCTCGAATATCCGCCGGCGAAAGAGTCGCTGAAAGGGATCAAGGTCGAGTAGTTCACCAACATACAAGGATGCTTCATGTTTCGTGTCATCACCGCTAATTTGAACGGCATTCGGTCGGCCGCCAAGAAGGGATTCTTCGACTGGTTTGGCGAGCAGGATGCTGACGTTGTCTGCGTCCAGGAGATCAAGTGCTCGCAAGACGATCTCACGCCGGAATTTCTCGCGCCGCACGGCTTTCAGGGTTACTTCCAGCATGCAGTGAAAAAGGGATATTCCGGTGCAGGGCTTTATACGAAGCACGAGCCGGATGAAGTGATCATTGGATTCGGCAGTGAGGAATTCGATCCGGAAGGGCGTTATGTAGAAGCACGCTTCGGGGATTTATCGGTGATCTCGGTTTATGTACCTTCGGGGTCCAGCGGTGAAGAACGGCAGCAGGCCAAATACCGTTTCATGGACGAGTTCATGCCGCATCTGGAGAAACTGGCCAAAAAGCGCGAAGTGATCTTGTGCGGCGATGTGAATATCGTGCACAAGGAAATCGACATCAAGAACTGGAAGAGCAATCAGAAGAACTCGGGTTGCCTGCCGGAAGAGCGCGCATGGCTCACGCAACTCTTCGACGAAAAAGCGTATGTGGATGTCTTCAGAACGCTGGACCAGCGGCCCGAGCAATATACGTGGTGGAGCAATCGCAGCCAGGCTTACGCGAAGAACGTCGGGTGGCGAATTGATTACCAGATCGCGACGAAGGGCGTGGCGGACACGGCGGTGGCAACTTCCGTTTTCCGCGATATCAAGTTCAGCGACCACGCGCCGCTGATCATTGACTACGACTGGAAGATTTAAGTCGTTCGCACCGGCGGACTGGGAGGTTGGGTAATGGCCGCCGGTGTCTGTGGCCAAGGCCATGTTCGGCTGGTGCTTTCGGTGTTAGTGGTCGGTGCCATGCGGGTTGGCGAAGGCTCATGGCATGCGGTCGAGGCTGCGCATCTGGAGTTGGTGCCCGGCAAAAAAGACACCGCGTAGCGCTAGTCGCACTTGCACAACGCTGGAATTAGAATGCATGCCGTATCCCGACCATCATCCCAATTTGCGAGGGGCTGGCAGTGGGACTCTGGTTGTTCAAACCGACAAACTGTGCACCGATCGTGCCGCCGTGATATCTCGAGTCGTCGATTTCGCTGTACAACGTTGTGCGTTTCGACAACCGGTAGCCAGCGGATATTGCTGGACGGACTCATCGAATGACGTTGTATATCCGGACTGACGTGTCCACCAGCCGTTGATTGCGACGTGAATGCAAGCATGAAATCGTAACCTAGCCCGGTGAAAATCATCCTCCGCCTGCTCCGCCTGCTAAACCCTCCGGGAATATTCGGGTCCACGGTTTGGGCTGTGTTAGCGGCGGTGCAAATCCAACACTAAACGGTGGCGTTGGGTTGAATAGAAGCGAAGTGACCAGGGACCGTTGCTGCTAGCCCGTGGT
>LGTG01000186.1 GCA_001190015.1 Candidatus Burkholderia crenata | reverse complement strand
GCTTCGTCTCAAACTGATTGACACCTGGCCTGTCCGGCGATGGCATCATCGGCCTCCCGGTTTGTTGCGAGCCCCAGCCTCGCGGTCGCCCCATTTAACACCTCCAAATTTCGAGATGTTGCAACGACCGGTTGAATTCGCCAAATCTTATAAGCCCGACATACCCGATATGGTACCAGTGTCTTCTAAACCGTAAAACGTGGAACAATGAGGGCTTCGTGACTTTGCTACATGCATCTGGAGCCCTCGATGAGCGCCACGCGTAACTCCCCCAACGCGTCTTCGGACATCCACGACCAAGCCGATCGTCCGAGCCGCGAAGAAGCTGAAGCCGCCGTTCGCGTTCTGATCCGCTGGGCCGGGGACAACCCCGCGCGCGAGGGACTCGTTGACACCCCCTCCCGCGTCATCCGCTCTTACGAAGAATTCTTCGCGGGTTATGCGCAAAATCCTCACGACATCCTGGCGCGCACCTTTTCCGAGGTGCAGGGCTACGACGAGATGATCGTGCTCAAGGACATACGCTTCGAAAGTTACTGCGAACATCACATGGTGCCGATCATTGGCCGCGCACACGTGGCGTATCTGCCGCGCGAGCGAGTGGTGGGCATCTCGAAGCTGGCGCGTCTGGTCGATGCTTTCGCGAAGCGTCTGCAAATCCAGGAAAAGATGACGGCGCAGATCGCGGACACGCTGGAAGAAGTCCTGCAACCGCTAGGCGTTGGCGTGATTCTGGAAGCCACGCATCAATGCATGTCCACGCGCGCCGTGCATAAAGCCGGTACGTCTATGGTGACATCGCGGATGCTGGGCACGTTCCGAGACGACCCGTCCACGCGCCGCGAATTCCTCTCCATCGTCGGGCATTCGAGTGCGTTCAGCGTGTCGAATAGCTAAAAAGCTTAGCAAAGTTCGCTGAGGTTTACGCGCCGCTCACGCACCATCCAAGCGCCATTCACGCGCCTTGGCCATCGTCCGGCGCGTCTCTCGCAACGCCTTCGCGGATCTTGCCTTGCGAGACGTTGCTACCCGGTGGCACGCTATGCGTGAGCCACACGTTGCCGCCAATCACCGAACCGCGCCCAATGGTCACGAGTCCGAGAATGGTCGCGCCGGCGTAGATCACTACATGGTCTTCCACCCTTACAATTACCCATATTTTTCTACGATTCTCTATTAATAAGGAATACTTTATATTAACGTCGTTGCAAGATTAGTTGATGAAGGACGGCGATGACGAACAG
>LGTG01000185.1 GCA_001190015.1 Candidatus Burkholderia crenata | reverse complement strand
CGATCACTTCCCTTCTATTCAACCCAACGCCGCCGTTTATTTAGTGTCGGATTTGCACCGCCGCTAACATCCAGGATGGCGGTCAGGCTCAGCATGCGAAACGTCGCGCTGTGCGGCTGACTGGGCAGCGTCGTAGCCCTCTGACTGGCGCCGTCGAACTGGAATTTGCGCAGCGCCTCGTTGGCCGTGGAAAGCTCACCGTAAGCGACCTGCATCGCTTTGGCTGTTTCTATGATTCGCGCCTGGTCATTGGCCCTGACGGCTTCATAGCCGCTGTCGATAACCTTTTGCAGCGCGAGGCGCCTGGTGTTGGAGGTGTCGGCAAGTTGCTTTTCGTTCGCTTCCTGCGGCAGCTCGGTGTACTTTTTCCAGTAATCGTTGGCGCGGCTGCACATCATGGCGCCACGTTCGATAGTCGCCGCTACCCTCCCCTCCGGTGTCCCCGCAAGAAACGCCGGCCCGGTCGAATATGAGCCGCTCACGAGCGGTATAAAGTTCTGCGTTGCTGACGGCGTTTGCGCTTGGCATCTGGTCTTCGGACGTGTCGCGATAGGCCTGGTTCGCCTGATTCATCCCGTAAAGCCCCAGTCCCCCGATCACTACCAGGAGCAGCCCCAGAAATGCCATCGTCAGACCGAGACGTGCTTGATCGTTAAACTCATGTTCATGATTTCCTCGGAGCTGCTGATAAAGAAGTCGGCACGGCGCGATTCTGGAGTCGCGATTCAGAGCAAGACCAGATTCGCCTGCTTGGACATCTTTTACGGCGTGTGAACGGTGCACTTGAGGAAATTTATGAAATGCTACTTCATCTAATGATTTATCTTAAGAACTTTAGATGCGTATCTTTAAGCAAAGAAGTGCATTAATGAGATTGTTATAAATGTTCCAGGGTTAATCGTGCTGGGGGATGTCGTTCGCCCGCGTCCGGGCGCCGGAAAGCGGGGTTCTGCCGATACCGGCAAAGCCCCGAATGTGCGTGCCCTCTGCCTGCTTCAGGCGTTTTGAGTATTGCCGTGATCCTGCGCCACGTAATGCGGAGCAGCAGAGCCCACAGCCGCGTCTCCCACAGCCGCGTCTTTCCGATACGCCTGCGGCAACACTTCCGGTACGGCGGCCGTCGATTCACGCAAGATCATGTGCGGCGTCACCACGCTCCGCCGCGTGGTCGCCGGCACCTTGCCCGCGATTCGGTCAATAAGCGTCTGCGCCGCCAACTCGCCAAGTTCGCGCACCGACTGCCCGACCGTCGACAGCGCGGGGTAGGTGTATCGGCCCAATTCGATATCGTCGAAACCGATGATCAAGCAGCCACGCGGCGCGTTGATGCCCCGCTCCGCTGCCGCTCGCAACGCACCCATACCCATCATGTCGTTGCACGCGAAAATGCCGGTGGGCTAAGGGTAGCTGGGACGCCGCCTCGTAACCGCCGGTCGCCGAAAACACGCTCTGCTGGATGGCGTTCGGTTCGATCTCGATGCCGCGCTCCGCCATCGCGCGGATAAACCCGTGGACGCGCATTGCTCTGACCGCCGTCGCAATCGGGCCGGTAATGCAGCCTACCCGCGAGTGGCCGAGTTGCAGCAAGTGGCGCGTGGCCAGGTAACCGCCCTTCTCGTGGTCGATCTGCACCAGATTCGCCGATACCCCTTCAATATTCCGGTCCAGGATCACCAGCGGCTCACGCGATCCGGCGAGGCTTTGCGCCAGCACCGCATCTTCCCCCGCCGACGCTATCATCAGGCCGTCAATGCGTTTTTCCTGCAGCACACGCAAGTAGCGGCGCTGCTTCGCCGGGTCGTCGTCGGAATTGCAGAAGAACATGCAATAGCCGTTCTTCGAACACCCATCCTCCACGCCGCGCGCCAGTCCGGCGAAGTATGGATTGGTGGCGTTGGGCAGAGGTCACATAATCAAGCTCAAGGATCGCGCGCTCCACCTTCAGCCGACACAGGCCGCGATTTGTTGACAACATGAGACACCATTGTAAACGATACGCCCGCAATGGCTGCTACATCTTTGATCGTCGCCATACTTGGTCCTTCTTTCTGTTGGATCAGCTTGCCCATCTGCCGGCGCTGGGGGTGCCTTGGCATCTGGCAAGATCGGTTCCTGGAGAATTTCGTCGCGTTTCGTTTAGCCCGCAAACGCGGCTGCCAACAGCGCATCCTGCGACCAATTGTCCCGCTCGAAAACCCCGATCATCCGTCCCGCCGACATCACGCCGATCCGGTCGCAAATCAGCATCAATTCGCGCAGGTCGCTCGATACCACCACCAGCGCCCGCCCTTCGAGCGCGAGCGTACCCATCAATGCGTAAATATCGAATTCTGCGCCGGCGTCGATGCCGCGTGTAGGTTCGTCGAACAGCAGCACCGTGGAGTCGCGCGCTAGCCAGCGGCCGATCACCATTTTTTGCTGATTGCCGCCCGACAACTCCGACACCGGCTGCGACGAACCGGCGGCGCGAATATGCATTGCGTCGATCTGTTGTTGCGCCAGCGCCGCTTCGCGCCGTCCATCGACAAATCCGTTGCTCGACACTGCGCTGATATTGCCGAGTGAAATGTTCGCGGCAATCGGCTGGGGCAGCAGCAGACCCTTGCCCTTGCGATCCTCGGTGATCAGCGCAATGCCATTCTTCACCGCGTCCGCAGGCGATGCAACCTTCATCGGCGTGAGCGCCCCAACGTCATGCGCCACCGAGACCACACCGCTATCGGCCCGATCCGCGCCGTAGATCAGGCACATCAGCTCCGTGCGGTCCGCGCCGATCAGCCCACTGATGCCGAAAATCTCGCCCGCCTTCACTTCGAACGATACATCGCGAACCACCTGACCGCGGCTCATGCCGGCGACTTTGAGCGCGACGTCGCGAATCTGCCATTCGCCCAAATCGATCCGCTCGCCTATGCCACGGCCCACCATGAGCGTGACCAGGCGGTCGCTTGTCAGGTTCTGCATGGCGTCGATATGAACCCGCTTGCCGTCGCGCAGCACGGCCACGCGCCCGGCGATCCGCCGCAATTCTTCCAGCCGATGTGAAATGTACACCAGCGTGACACCCGCGCCTTCAGGCGCTCGACCTGCTCGAACAGCAGGTCCACTTCGCGGGCCGTCAGCATGGCCGTGGGTTCGTCGAGAATCAGCACGCGGCAATCGCCAATTAGATTGCGCGTGATCTCCACCATTTGCTGATGCCCGATCCCCAGTTCGCCCACGAGCGTGTCCGGGTGAATCGCGTCCAGCCCGGACTTGCTGCATCCGCGTGACGCGCGTCCCCGCGCAGCACCGCCCGGTCAATCCAACCGAATTTAAACCCCTTGCTCTGCGGCAGGCGGTTCAGGAATAAGTTCTCCGCTACCGACAACGTGGGCAACAGGTTCAGCTCCTGCATCACTATGCGCACGCCGAGCGCTTCCGCTTCCTTGTGGCTGGCCGGCGGGTAAGGTGCTCCGCCGAGGGTCATGGTGCCGGTAGTCGGATCGACCAGTCCGCCAATGATCTTGAACGGCGTGCTTTTCCCGGCGCCGTTTTCCCCGGTCAACGCGAGCACAACGCCCGCGTGCAGATCCAGCGTGATGTCGGATAAAACCGGTTCCACGTAGGTCTTGCCTATACCGCTCACCGTGAAAACGGGCGCGGTCGTCACTCTGTCGTCCATCCTCTTCTCCGGCGAGAAGCGGCTGTTGTGCTATTGGAACGCAAACCCCTTTCGCTGGGAAACTCGCGAACCCGGTGGGTTTCGCGGATTTCGATGCGCCAGCTTCTGTCCCACTCCGACCCAGACCGCAATCGTTTGCAATCAGCCTTGTCCGCAAAGCGCCAACCGGCCTACCACGTTCAGATACAAGATGCAGGTCCGCCTGGCTTTTCATCGAAAGAATGAGTTTACCATACCATTCTCTCGTTTATCGGCAGCGGCGCCCGCTTCTTGAGATTCTAAGCAGACAAATCGAATTTCCTATACGTGTATTACTTATTTTTTGGTCACCAGGACCACCCGCGTTTCCACCACGCCCGACAATTCCGATTGCTTCTTGTGCGCGGAGAGCGCCTTCAAAGCCGTGTCGATACCGAACACCGCCTGCTTCGCGGCGTATTGATCGGCGGGCGCAAGAACGCGGCCATCGGCGAGCATCGGCTTGATGGCGTTGATGTTGTCGTAACCGACGACCTGCACCTTGCCCACTGCCCGCACTGCAGCAACCGCGCCGATTGCCATGTTGTCGTTGCCGCACAGCAGCGCTTTGACGTTCTGGTTCGCGTTCAGAATCTGCGTGCCACCGCATTGCCCTTGTCGATTTCCCAGTCGCCGGATTGCAGTACAACAACCTTCATGCCGCCTGCCTGCATCGCCTCCTTGAAGCCAGCGGTGCGTTGCTGCGCATTGGTCGTGGTCGACACACCTTCGATAATGCCGACTTCATCGCCAGTCTTCAGCCGCTTGGCCAGATAATCGCCGACGAGCTTCGCACCCTTCGCGTTGTCCGGGCCGACGAACGGCACGTTCAGATCCTTCGACTTGAGCACGTCCGGGTCAAGCCGGTTATCGATGTTCACCACGATTATCCCTGTATCCGCGGCCTTCTTGATAACCGGGACGAGCGCCTTGGAACCAGCTGGGGCGATCACGAGTGCATCGACCTTCGAGACGATCATCTGCTCGACAATGCGAATCTGGTTCGCGGTATCGGTTTCGTCCTTGATGCCGTTGGTAATCAGGTCGAACTGGTCCGCGTTGTGTTTTTGATAATCCTTGGCGCCAGTTTCCATTGTCAGGAAAAACTCGTTCGCCAGCGATTTCATCACGAGCGCGACTTTCGACTTGTGTGGGGTTTGCGCGGCGGTACCAACGGAATACAACGACAGCGGCAGCGCGGCGCGGGGTTGAGAGTTTTACGATGTGAGTTCATGCAGCAAATCTCCTGGTTTTGTTTTGAGTTGCCGGATGTTCGGTTCTTGGAGGAAGCAGGAAGGGTGTCGGATTGCCGGTTCCGGCAGGTTTTCTCCCGGGCAGGCTGGGTAGCTCTCAGGCTAGCCCCTCGGTCGGGATTCGGCAGTGGTGCCGGACATCGAGACACGATCTCGCCAGATACACAGGGCGCGAGATCGTGCAGAATCCTGCACTGCCTTGCGTGTCCTCGGCCAAGGCAACGCAAGCTTCGCACGGCCCGACGAGCATGGACGTTTCCGCTGCACGCCGCAATTGCTGGCCCTGATTTTGTGATGCAGCGCACCCACGCCGCCGAGGCACCTATTCACTCGGCGTTTGCGTCATGCCATTGAATGTTGCCTGCCCTCATGAGGCAGGCAAGCTCTCACAACTCATCGACGGATTCGCCCTCCACCTTCTTGTCGATGATCGCCCAGGCGTACTCAATGCCTACTCTCGTCGCGTCGATGGGACTGTTGAACGGTTCCTGCTCCGGCACGCCGAACATTTCCGATTTGCCGCTCTCGCTGCTGGCGCCGCGCGAAATGTTGACGATGATATCGAAACGGCGCGGACCGTCGTCCAGTTCGTCGCGCTCTTTCCCTCGGCGAAATGCCTGGACGGATATCTCAAAACCTTTGCAGTGGTCGGACAAGGAGTGGAACATACGCGACTCCTTTGAACGGTAGAACGACAGGATCGCACGGCTTTGCAATTGCTGCGCGTGAAGAGTGTATGGAGAGACTGTGCGAAGGCGCTTTATCGGCGTGATGACATTTGCTTACGCGAATGTTGTAACGCTACAACGGAGCATTCCCACCGTTGTAGCAGGCCACGAAGTCGTCGGCTGCCATCGACTGCACTCAACCGTTCCAGCACGCGGGCAAAATGCGAATTGTAAGCCTGTTGCGCAAAACCGTTACCGTCCGCGAGAGAAAGCTTACAAAGCGTGCATCAAAAGGCGCCGCGACACCTTGATCTGGCTCATGCCAGCATCTTTCGAGTGCTGCGGACGCCACTCGCTTTTCCGTTTCATAGGTTCGAAACCATACGGCATTTGTATGGCTTTTTGCCATAATAGCTTGCCTAATAGGCCACCTGACGATGGCGACGACGGCAAAAGCAACGGCAAACGCCGCAGCGGTATGGGTATGTGCCTGACCTTGCACCACCTCACCTCGTTTCACGTCATTCATTTAAGGGAGAATCGCATGAAGATCCGGGCAAGCATGGCAACGCTCGCACTGGGCGTCGCGTTAAGCGTGAGCTTCGCTGCAACACCGGAGTTTGTCGACAACAGCCAGCAATCGAAGCTGACCACCTGCAACGCGCAGGCTGCGGGCAAGAAAGGCGACGATCGCAAGGCCTTCATGGAGGACTGTCTCAGCAACAAGGGCTGAACCGAAACGAGGTGACGTTCGATTGTTGGCTGAAGCCGCGCGTCTTTGGACCCGCGGCTTTTTTCATGGTTTTTTTGCGAATAAATCGTTCGTAAGTGAAGTCCCGAATGCGGGAAAACCCCGCCCCGTCTTATTGCAGTGCAGCTACGGTCGTGCTACGCGGCGCGCCTTTTATCTCATAAGAGATGACGCGAAGGCGGCCCACCAGAACAACTAATGCGCCATCGGTCCGCCACAGTCTAGCCAGCTTGCAGCGCTGCAACGGACGGAGGCCCGAGGATGGTTTGGCGATATAAAAACCGCTGGTTCAGGCGGTGGCTGGTCTTGATCATTTTCTGGGCAGTCCCCGTCATGATCGTGGCGGCAAACGAGATTCGCGAGCAACTCGCGTACGACGCCCAGGATCTTGCGCACTCCCTGTCCACCTGGACATTCACCGACGCACAGCGCTCCTCTCCTGCAGTTTCGCGCTGCCATGGTTCCCTCGACGAAGTTCGCGCAGCCGGTTGCCCGCCGGATGTGCTCACCGCCAATGCGGCGAAGAACCAAGACGCGGTTGCGGAATATTCGACTCGCCGCAGCGTGCTGTTCGGTTATCTATGGCACGCGTTTGTCGGCTACTGGGTCGTGCCGGCGGTCACGCTGTTTCTACTGGGCGCTGTCATCGGCGTGATTCGACGCTCCCTCTGGCGCCCTCCCACAAAAAGCGGCAAAGCGAAGCAAGCCAATGAATCAACTCGGATTACAAAGCCGTAAAAACGTCGTGTTGCGCCGCGCAGACGCGCAATCGACCGCTTTTTTGCACTATTTAGCACCGTTTTTAACTTTATTTCGACGGGTAACTTTGACCGGAATTCAGGCGATCGAGACGGGCTGGTTCGCCGCTTGCGTCTTTGGAATTTGTCTGTCGTGAGAGACGAATGTGTCGCGCAAACAAGCGTTTTCTCACGCAGGCAGCCTCTCGGTTGGGCAGGTCAAAATTACCTCATTGCATTTGCCTAACACGGCAAAAACCAAGCGGGGTAAGGCTCCGCGAGATTTCATGACATGTTGCCAGAGTACGTGCCGTGTTATAAAACGCCATGCTGCAACACCCGTAGATGGGGTTTCCCAAAAAACCACGATGGAGAAAACGATGCAAAGACGAAACTTCATGATCAAATCGACCGCGGCGCTTGCGCTGGGTGGCCTCGCGCTGGCCGGCTGCCCGACGACGTCGAATCAAGGTGCACAACAGACCGCCGGCGACGCGGACGCCCGCCGTTCGATCGATGCGGATATCGACGCGACCATGCAACGCCTGTATGTGACGGCCAAGGGTTCCCGTGAGCTGGTCGGCAAGGCGCGTGGCGTGCTCGTGTTTCCGTCGGTGATCAAGCAGGTTTTATCGTCGGGGCGCAGTACGGCAAGGGCGCGCTGCAGGTGGGCGGCAGCTCGGTCGGCTACTTACAGCACGACGTCAGGGTCGATCGGCCTGCAAGCCGGCGCGCACAATCGGAAGCAATCGTCTTCCTGTTCATGACGCAGGACGCGCTCGACAAATTCCGCAATACCGACGGCTGGTCAGTCGGCGGCGATGCGTCGGTCGCGCTGGTCAAGATGGGCGCCAACGGCAATATCGATTTGGATACCGCAACCGCGCCGGTCGAAGTGTTCGTCCTGACGAACGCTGGCCTGATGGCCAACTTTTCGCTGGAAGGCACAAAGGTATCGCGTCTGAAGATCTGATAAAGGTATTCGGCCAGCGAGAGTTGGCCTGAATCCTGAATCATGTGCACCAAAGCGTGCACTAAAGTCAAAACCACCGCGCAGCACGACCAGAAGGTCGTGCTGCGCGGCGGTTTTCTTTTTGGCTTTGAATCTGGCGAAGCGCTTTCCAGGCAGACCTTTTAGCTGGTCGCGCTGTCGATGAGCTTGAAGCGCGAACGTTTCTGCGCGCGCATGACTGCCTGATAAGCATCAACGTATTGCTGGGCCATGCGATGCGACGTGAAGCGTTCTTCAAAGCGCTTGCGCACCCTTTCGCGCGATACCGTATGCAGCCGGTTCACGGCCGCCACTGCGCCAATCTCGTCCTCGACGATGAACCCCGTCACGCCCTCGTCCAGCACTTCCGGCACCGAGCCGCGATTGAACGCGATCACCGGCGTGCCGCATGCCATCGACTCGATCATCACCAGCCCGAAGGGTTCCGGCCAGTCGATCGGGAACAACAGCGCGTGGGCGCCGGAGAGAAAGTCGGCCTTCTGGTCATCGGAGATCTCGCCGATGAATTCCACATACGGCAGCTCCATCAGCGGCGCGATTTCGCGTTCGTAGTACTCATGGTCCGCTGCGTCCACCTTAGCCGCGATCTTGATCTTCATGCCGCATCGGCCGGCAATGCGAATGGCGGTGTCGACCCGTTTTTCCGGCGATATACGTCCGAGGAACGCCAGGTAGGTCTGTTCAACCGGCTGCGGCATGTAGCGCGTTTCCGGCAGCCCGTGATACACGGTGGTCAGCCACTTGGCCTGCGGCAACGGATGACGTTGCGCGTCCGAAATAGAGATAACCGGCGCGGTGTTGAAGGTGTTGAAGACCGGCTGCTGCTCCGGCAAGTCGAGGCGGCCGTGCAACGTGGTGACGAACGGCGTGTCCTGGCGCTTGAACAGCGAGAACGAGTAGTAATCCATGTGGAAATGCAACACGTCGAAATCATCGACGTGGCGCCGCACCATTTCCATCAGGAGCATGTGCGGGGCGATCCGGTCACGGATAGCCGGGTCCAGGCGCAACGCGCGCGGCCAGACGGCTTCCAGCTTCGCCTTGGTTTGCGAGTCGCCTGAAGCGAACAGGGTCACATCGTGGCCGAGTTCAACGAGCGCCTCGGTGATATACGAGACGACCCGCTCAGTGCCGCCGTACAGCTTGGGCGGCACCGATTCGGTCAAGGGGGCTATTTGTGCAATTCTCATTGTTCGCGTCTCCATCGGTCTTACGTCGCCGTGATGTTTAGTCGGTGATAGTGATCAACAGTGATCGACACGGCCGCCGGTCGCCCTCGTGCGCAGCGTTGATATGATGCAACGCGCGCGAGCGCAACACTGTATTATCGGCTGCGGAAGCCCAGATGTTGGCAAAACTTTCACTTTCACGACCATGTTACAGTCGCGAAACACTCGAATAACAACAATTTTACTTGGTTTTCGGTCCGAAATAGAGCGCGGCTTTTTTTCATAGGCGTTTCATGCGTTGTTACGCGCTGCCCGTCGGGCGTTTGGCCAACGGGTTGGCTAACTTCACGCCGCGTACGTCGGCGAGAAACGAGTCGCGCCAGACGCTCAGGTCGTATTCGCGCAGCATCACCATGTTGGTTTTGTAGCGCTCGCGGCGTTCGGCGAGCGGCATGAAAAGCGCCCGGCCAATTGCTTCGCTCATGCCCACCATGTCGTGCGGATTCACCATCAGCGCGCCCTTCATTTCGTCTGCGGCGCCTGCGAACTGAGATAACACGAGTACGCCGGGATCGTCGGGATTTTGCGCCGCGACATATTCCTTTGCGACCAGGTTCATGCCGTCGCGCAATGGAGTAACCAGCCCGATCTGCGACTCGCGAAACAGCGACATCAGTTTCCACCGGTCGTAACGCTGGTTCATATAGCGGATCGGCGTGTAGTCGAGGCCCGAGTATCTGCCGTTGATACGTCCTGCTTCATATTCGAGGTTATGGCGGATCTGCTGGTAGGTATCGACATCCGAGCGCGTGGGCGGTGCGATCTGCACCAGCGTGACATTGCCCCGCCATTCAGGCGATTTCTCGAGGAAATACTCGAACGCCTTGAAGCGCTCGACCAGGCCTTTTGAATAGTCCAGGCGGTCCACGCTCATGATGAGCTTGCGGCCTTCCAGGCTTTGCTTCAGGTCCATCACGTCCTGATGCGCTTCGCCGCGGGCGGCCTGTTCGGCGATCTCATCGGGGAAGATGCCGATGCGGTACACGCCAGTTTTCAGCTTGCGGCCGAACGCTTCCATTTCACCGTCCGCCGTGGCTGTTCCATGCGCGTGGCGCACGATGTAATCGTGGAAAGCGGCCTGGTCGCCAGGGGTTTGGAATCCCACGACATCATAGCAGCACAGTGACTTGACCAGTTCCTCATGAGGCGGAATGTTGAGCAGGATCTGCGGCGAGGGGAACGGGATGTGCAGGAAAAAACCCATCCGGTTGGTCACCCCTTCCGAGCGCAGTGCTTCGCCGAACGGGATCAGGTGATAGTCGTGAACCCAGATCACGTCGTCGGGTTGCAGCAGCTTGATTGCGCGATGCGCGAGCCATGAATTGACCCGTCTGTATCCCGCGTATTCGTCCCGGTCGTAGACGGCCAGGTCGTTGCGATAGTGAAAGACAGGCCACAAGGTCGCGTTCGAAAAACCGCGGTAATACTGGTCGTAATCCTTCTTCGGCAGGCCGACCGTCGCGAACGTGACCGCGCCGTCCTGTTCGAGCTTCGGGCCCTGGTTCGCCACGCTGTCGCTCACGACGTCGCCGCTCCAGCCGAACCAGACGCCGCCGCTATCCTTCAGCGCGCCGAAGACGCCCACGGCGAGACCGCCGGCCGAGCCTTTGGTTTCTGTCGGAGAGGCTACTCGGTTCGATACAACAACTAGGCGGGTCATTACTAGCTTCCTTTTTGCGATTCTAGATTCTGTTCAGGATGTGTGTATTTTTTCCTGGCCGCGTACACGCGAGGTCGCGGCCTTTTGGTGACGGTGCTTTTCTCCATTGTGCGCAATGATGTTCATTCGGCCCCGGGCAGCGGCCTCAGTTCAATTCCTGCGTCGCATTCTCCGATGCTGGGCGTTGTCCGCAGTTTGAGCCCCCGCGTGAATTTGCCCGCAATCTCGATGCCACCGCGCGGCTCAGCGCCGTTCAACCAGTTCAACCGCAGCGCCGCCGGGCGTGCCCGGGGCGGTGGTCGCCGCGGAATGCGCCGATGCGCCCGGCCCGTGCCGCTCTCCCCGGCTCGCGACCGGATCGGCCTCCGTGTTGGCTGTCCGGCTGGATACCTGCGACCTGATCGTTCCGGCCGTGCCGGTCATGCCATCAACGAGGCCACGCTCGAGCGGCTGGACAAAATCGGCATGCTCCCCCTCCGGCGATGTATCCGCTCGCGTCCGCGGCAGGAACTGCGGATACGTCGATTGCACGAAGTTCAGCAGACCTTCGCGGACGCGGCATCGAAGATCGAAGTTCAAACCGGAATCGAACGAGCTGACGAGCACGCGAAGCTGCATGGATTTTTCGGTGGCGTCGGTGACTTGCAGGACCTGCACGCGTTTGTCCCACTCCGGCGCATTTTGCAGAATGCGCTCGAGCTCTTCCCGCATTGGCGCGATCGGCATGCGGTAATCAACGTAGAAAAACACCGTGCCAATGATCTGCGAACTGTTGCGTGTCCAGTTGGCGAACGGGTTCTCGATAAACCACTGCAGCGGCACGATCAGCCGCCGCTGGTCCCAGATCCGGATTGACACATAGGTACCGGTGATCTCCTCCACCCGCCCCCATTCGCCTTGGATCACCACCACATCGTCCAGTCGGATAGGTTGAGATAACGCGATCTGCAATCCTGCGATCAGGTTGCCCAGCACCGGCCGCGCGGCAATACCCGCGACCAGCCCCGCCACACCCGCCGACGCCAGCAGGCTCGCGCCGACCTGCCGCACGGCAGGAAACGTCATCAACGCGCCGCCGAAACCGATGATCACGATCACTATCATCACCGAGCGCGCCAGCACGCGAGCCTGCGTGTGAATCCGGCGCGCTTGCAGATTGTCCTGGCTGTCGAGCGGATAGGCCTTCACGAGCGCTTCGGCCACCGCGCCCACCGAGCGCACCGCAAGCCACGTCAGCGCGACGATCAACATCACGGTCAGCAGGTCACGCAGCGCAGCGGCGAACGGCAGCGAATCGGGGGATTCCACCAGCACGAAACCCAGGCCGAGGATGATCAGCAGCGCGAGCGCGGGTTTATCGATGAAACGCAGCACCACGCTCATCAATGGATACGGCCGCGCGATGCGCACCAGGATACGGGCGCCCACGCGATGCACGCCGATGGCAAACAGCACGCTCAGCGTCGAGACGACAAGCGTGCCGGGCCAGGTACTAAGGGGAGCGGAAGCGATTCGCTCGAAGGAGTCGAAAGAGATCATCGTCGTCGTGGGATCAGCCTTGGAAGGTGATATCGGGGGATAGACGGAATATTGCGCGAAACCCGGATTGCGCTTTATTGCGGCCCGCCTTCGCATGCAGCAGAGCGGCACCAGCGGCCGCTCGGTTTGGCCAGCCGCGTGATGAGATGACTATCAGGTGACTATTTTATTGCATTGCAGCAGCGCCGCGCCAGCCAGTGAACGAGCGGGCGACAGCGGCGAACCTCGCTGCCTTTGAGGAGGGGGCTTTCAGCCTTGCAGGGGAAAGCCTTGCCAAGCCCGAGCGACACCATGGTCGTCGCGTTGAAGTTGCCGCGCGTGGAGTTAGTTGTCGGCAATGAACTTGCGTACTGCGTCTGTCAGTTCCTGCGGCTTGACGTTAATCGGCAGGCAAAAATACTGGCCGATCTGCGGTCCCGATGTGCCGCCAATTGCTTCAATGGTGTTGTAGATGCCGTCCGCCGCGCCTTCTATATGAGAGCCGCGCATGCGTTACGTGAGGCTGTGTCAGTCTTGGTACAAAGCATGTTCAGATCGTTGCCTGTGAACGCGGCCGCGCTGAGCGGAAACGCGAGCACACTGGTTATGACAAAAACCCGCTGCATGATGGTCCTCTTTCTTATGTTGACGATTGCGGGCCAGCCTGGATGCGCAGGTGAAAACATCCTGTCTTGTTGGCCAAACCAGTCTTATCCAGCGGACGAACCCTGACGCGCCATCCTTGGCTCATCATTCCCGGATCACACCGGCTGTTCCTCGTATTTTTGTCGTCTTGCACGGTCGGGACCTGTGTTTTCGGTCAAACCCGAGTCACGTCCTCGCCGTGCGAGCGTCATTCTGCACTGTTTGCGCCGCTTTGCGGTGCTGCGGATGCGCCCGCTGCGCCCTGATTTTGCATCGATGCCAAGCGTGCCGCCAGCCCTTCCGCCACATCTTTCTCGTGATACTGATTCGCGAAGTCCACCGCCGTCAGGCCGATCTGGTTCTTGACCCGCAAATCGGCGCCTTCATCGAGCAACAGCTTGACCGTCGACAGATGGCCGCCGCGCGCCGCCATCATAAGCGGGGTCGTGCCGTTGGGCGAACCGGTGTCGATGTAGGCCGAATGGTCGAGCAGTACCCTGACCACGTCGTCATGACCGTTGGTGGCGGCGTAGTGCAGCGGCGTCCAGCCCTTCTTGTTCACTTCCGCGTCCTTCGCGATCAGCATGTTCACGAAGTTGAAGTCGTCGTTGAGCGCGGCCAGCATCATCGCGTTTTCACCGGCAGGATCGAGCTTTTCAAGGTCGATGTTCGGGTTGTCGGCGAGCAGCTTGCCTACCTTGTCCGACCTTTCCCTCGCCGCGATCACGAGCAGCGGCGTGCCGGTGTCATCGACCAGATTCGAGTCCACGCCCTGTGACAACAGCTTTTTAACGGCAGATACGTCGTCGAACTTTACCGCCTTGATCATGGAGTCAGCGGGCGTCGCAAAGGCGGGTTGCGCGATGGCAGCTGCCGTCAGCATCAGGCCCGTCACAAGGGTTCGCCACGTTTTGCACATCAAAGCGGATTGGTGGGCGGAAGACGTTGAAAGGGTCGAAGAGGAAACCGTCGAAAATGTAAGCATGTGTTCCTTGGGGATTATTTAACGTTCTAGTAACGAAATTACGATCTGTCAGGCGGACCATCAGACGGGCTGCGGTGAAGAACCGTACCGGGACCGTAGCGAGTTTCAGTGCCCGACTGGCTGCGGCTAGGGGATCTTGAACAGCGTGAAAAAATTACGCGTGGTAGCTGCCGCCAGCGCTTCTTCCGGCATCTCGCGCAATTGCGCGATGAAGCGTCCGACATAATTTACGTACGCAGGTTCATTCGATTTCCCGCGATACGGCACCGGCGCCAGATACGGCGAGTCGGTTTCAATCAGCAAACGCTCGAGCGGCACCCGTCCCGCGATGTCCTGCACGTCTTTCGCGCTCTTGAACGTCACAATGCCCGATAGCGAAATGTAAAAATCCTGGGCGAGCGCCGCCTCGGCGACGTGCCACGGTTCCGTGAAGCAATGCATCACACCGCCCGGCATGCTCGCGCGTTCCTCGGCCATGATTTGTAGCGTGTCTTCCCACGACGAGCGTGTATGGATGATCAGCGGCTTTGCGGTGGCGTGCGCGGCCCGGATATGCGTGCGGAAACGTTCGCGCTGCCATTCCATATCGGCGATGCTGCGTCCTTCCAGACGGTAATAGTCCAGTCCCGTCTCGCCAATGGCGACTACTTTCGGATGCCGCGCCAGTTCCACAAGATCCGCCACGCTCGGTTCGCGTGCGTCCTCGTGATCCGGATGCACGCCGACCGATGCGTAAATATGCTCGTTTTCCTCGGCGATTTTCAGCACGGAAGGCAGCGTTTCTAGATCGACCGAGACGCACAGCGCATGCGTCACCTTCAGCTCGCGCATCTTGTCGAGCACTTCGGGCAGACGGTCGGCCAGGCCTTCGAAATTGATGTGGCAATGCGAATCGACGAACATGGGGATTCCGTTAAAGCGGGATTGGTCTGGCTCTCAAGCTATAGCTAGCTATAGGTCATATCGATCAGCCGAGCCGGCGGCCGAGAATCACGAGGTCTCGTTCAACGCCGTCTAGCACTGCGACGCGTGGCAGCGTGCCCCACGTCTGGAATTCGAAGCGCTGGAACAGACGCAAGCCCGGTTCGTTGTGGCCGAAGATGAAACCCAGAAGCGTGTCGATACCCAGCGCGGGCGCACGTTCCAGCGCAACTTGCAGCAACTGTTTCCCGAGCCCTTTCCCACGTGCACTTTCGGCGAGATAGATACTGACTTCAGCGGTACGCAGATAGGCCGGAAGGCCGTAGAAATCGGAGAAACTCAACCACGCGATGACCTCGCCGTTTTCTTCAACCACCCATAGCGGGCGGGCCTTCTGGCCATGTGCATGAAACCACGCGTGCCGGCTTTCGACTGTCACGGGCTCCAGGTCAGCGGTCACGAGGCGCGACGGCACCGTGGAATTGTAGATGGCCACAATGCCGGGAAGATCGTCGAGCGTGGCGTCGCGGAAGTTGAGGTTCATAGTGCGGTCGTGTGCAAAAAGAGTGAATCGATAGTCATGCAGCGGTGAACACGTCGCGATAGCCCAGGAACAATTCTTCGAACACCAGCCGCGCGTTTAGCGGATGGCTTTCCACCGCGCGTTGCCGGATCACTGTCTTTTGAAAGCGGGCGAAACGCTCGGTATCGATCTGCGCAGCGCAGCGTTCGAGCGCCTTCGATGCCCCCGGGAAGTAGCGCGGACACCCCGCTGTTTTCTGCGCGAGCAGGTCGTAAAGCCAGAGCTGCAGCCAGCCGAACACCATGGGAACCGGCAGCTTCTGCAGGCTCTCGCCGCACGCGAACGCATCGCAGGCGGGACCGGCAGCCAGTTGCGCCAGCGCGAAATCACGCAGCGCGCGGTTTTTGTCCGAGGCGAGCGCCAACGCCGTCAGCGGCGCGCCACCGGCCTCCGCCAGCACCGCTGCGGGGCGCTCCACGCCCTGCTGCGCCAGCCATGCCACGGCGGGCTCGGTAGCCGGGAGGGTCATCGGCCATTGGCAGCAGCGGCTGATGATGGTCGGCAGCAAGCGGTTTATACGCGCCGTTACGAGGATGAACACCACACCCGCCGGTGGTTCTTCCAGCGTCTTGAGCAATGCGTTTGCGGCGAACACGTTGATCGATTCCGCCGGGTATATCAATACAACGCGCAAACCGCCCCGGTGCGAACCGAGGCTGAAGAAATTCATCAGTCCGAGCACCTGATCAATCCTGATCTCCTTGCTCGGCACCTTCGTTTTCTTGCTGTCGTCCGCATCGGCCTTGTCTGCCTTGTCGTCGCTGATTAATTCACCGGCGAGCGCTTCGGGCAACACCGCGCGAAAGTCAGGATGGTTGCCCTGGCTGAACCACGGACAGGCAACGCAATGTCCGCACGGCTCGCGCGTGTCGGTCGGGGTTTCGCAGAGCAGGCTTTGAGCAAGATGCTGCGCAAACTGCAATTTGCCGATACCCGCGCGACCGTGCAAGAGCAACGCATGCGGCCAGCTTGCACGCAGTTGCTCGAGACGGGACCAGTCATCGGTTTGCCACGGATAGATCATGAAAAGTCTTTTGGATTAGGTGTTTGCAATGCATTCTTGCGAATCTGAATTTACTTTAACTCACAGATGAAATTCAATTTATTCAATTGTTTGTTGACAATAATTGAAGCTTTTTCGAGCTTGAGTCCGAGGCTGTTTCAACGATCAGGAAGCCTCGGACAACGAAACTCAAAGTAGTTTATGTATTCTTAAATTTTTTAAAATTATATAGTTGCAATCACTGCTTCGAGTTGTTTCTGGATATCGGTTATCGAATGGGTAGCGTCGATTATCACAAACCGCTCAGGCGATTCCGCCGCCCGCCGCAAATACTCGGCCCGCGTGCGGCCGAAAAAAGAATCGGATTCGCTCTCGAACTTGTCCGGCGAGCGGACCGCGCCGCGCCGTTCGCTCGCCAAATTCGTTGGTACGTCGAAGAGCATCGTCAGGTCCGGCTGGAAACCGCCCTGTACCCAGCGCTCGAGCGCTTCCAACTTGTCGCGCGGTAAACCGCGACCGCCACCCTGATAAGCAAAGGTGGCGTCCGAGAAGCGATCCGAGAGCACCCAGTCACCCCGGACCAGCGCCGGTTCAATAATCTGGGCCAGATGTTCTCGGCGTGCCGCGAACATCAGCAACGCCTCGGTTTCGAGATCCATCTGCTGGTTGAGCAACAAGTCCCGGAGGCTTTCACCCAGCTTCGTGCCGCCGGGTTCCCGCGTGATCACGACCGAACGGCCGGTGGCTGCGATTTTGTCGTCCAGGCGCTGACGAAACCATGCGAGGTGCGTCGTCTTGCCCGCTCCGTCGATGCCTTCAAACGTGATGAATCTGCCGCGCACCATCATTGTCCCCGGATGTACTTGTCGACGGCCCGATTGTGGTCGCCGAGATTGTCTGAAAAGAAGCTGCTGCCGTCCCCTCGGGACACGAAATACAGTGCTGTGCTGGACGCAGGATTGGCCGTTGCCGCGAGCGGCACGACGCCAGGCAGCGCTATCGGACCGGGCGGAAGGCCCATGCGCGTGGTAGGTATGCGTGTAGGTATTATTATACGGAGTGCCGGTTTGCAGGTCTTTTTTACGCAGGCGGCCGCTGTAGGCCGAACCCAGGCCGTAGATCACCGAAGGGTCATTTTGCAGCGGCATGCCAATGCGCAACCGGTTCACGAACACAGCTGCAACCAGCGGCCGGTCGGCAGCGCGCCTGGTTTCCTTTTCGACGATCGACGCCATGATCAGCGCCTCGTAAGGCGTCTTGGCAAATTCTGTGCGCGGGTAAAGCCCAAGCTTCGGCGAGGCGCTGCTGCATCAGCTTGTACGCGCGTTTGTAGACGGCAATGTCGCTCGTGCCTTTGTCGAAGAGATAGCTGTCGGGGAAAAACAGGCCTTCCGCGCTCGCCTGTGCAATCACGTCATCTGGCGCACCGATTGCCTTCAGCAAGTCGGTATCGGTCATGCCGGCCTTGTCGTGCTGCAGCGCCGAATTGCTGTCCAGTTCGTTGCGCATTTTCTGGAAAGTCCACCCTTCGATTACGGTCGCCACGTATTCATTGACGTCGCCACGGGCGATTTTCTGCAGCATCTCGTAGGGCGTGATGCCCGTCTTGAACAGTTACCGGACTTGAGTTGCGACGACAGGCCGAGCGCGCGTCATCAGCACGAACAACTGCTGGACGTGCGCGCCCCCGCGGTCCAGCTGGAGGGCCACGCTGCGCAGCGTGCTGTGGGACTTGATGGTGATGTCGAGTTCGGATGAGGCCAGATCGATCGGGCTATTCGCCCATTTGAACATGCCCGCAACGAGCGCACCGGCAACCACGACCGCGACGACCGCCGCGATTTCATTTCAAAAGGGACATGCGAAACACGCCCGAAGTAAAACCCATATAATACTTGTTCGCCTCCGCCAAAGTCAGGTCCATGAATTCCTTGACCCTCTCACCGCTTTCATCCCCCTTCGACGCCGTCCTCCACGCAGGCGTGTTTGTGCCGCTGACGCAGTTCGGCATCGTCGACACCACCGGCGACGATGCCGCCGCTTTTCTTCACACGCAACTGACAAGCGACGTCCAGCATCTGGACGCATCGAGCGCACGCCTGGCTGGTTATTGCTCGCCGAAGGGCCGCTTGCTGGCATCGTTCCTGATGTGGCGATGCGGTGACGCCGTGCGCCTGATGCTTGCCGCCGACATACAGGCATCGGTGCAAAAACGCTTGTCGATGTTCGTGATGCGTGCGAAAGCGAAGCTCGTTGACGCCACGCCATCGCTCGCCGCCGTGGGTTTTGCTGGCGATGTCCGCAAGACGCTGTCCCATCTCTTCGACGCCATGCCCGACGGCGTGCATGTGAAAGTGGATGGTCCGCTCGGCTCGCTGATCCGCGTCCCTGATGCCGCCGGCCGGCCGCGTTTCCTGTGGGTCGGCCCGAAGGCCGAAGTCGAAGTGCGCCTCGCCGAGATCGAAAAGCAGCTCACGCGCGCCCCGGCCGAGCTATGGGACTGGCTCGACATTCACGCGGGCGAACCGCGCATCACGCAGCCGATTTCCGAGCAATTCGTCCCGCAGATGGTCAACTTCGACGTGCTCGGCGGCGTCAACTTCAAGAAGGGGTGTTATCCGGGGCAGGAAGTGGTCGCGCGCAGCCAATATCGCGGCACGATCAAGCGCCGCACTTCGCTGGCCCATGCCGAAACCGCGAAAGCCGGCGAAGAACTGTTCCACTCCGACGACCCCGGCCAGCCGTGCGGCCTCGTGGTCAATGTGGCGCCCGCGCCCGGCGACGGCGTGGATGCGCTGGTGGAAATCAAGCTGGCAGCGCTCGACCAGGGTTCGGTACACGTCGGTACGGCGGAGGGTCCCGCGTTGAAGTTCTCGCCGCTGCCGTACGTGCTGCCGACCGAAGTCTGATTTATTGCGGACGGTTCGCTCATGTGCCTGATTGGGTGAATTCAACCGGTCGCGTTGCAACATCTCGAAATTTGGAGGTGTTAAATGGGGCGACCGCGGGTCTGGGGGCTCGCAACAAACGGAGGCCGATGATGCCATCGCCGGGCAGGCCAGGTGTC
>LGTG01000184.1 GCA_001190015.1 Candidatus Burkholderia crenata | reverse complement strand
CCGCTTACACGGGACCCAATTTCAACAGCCTGCTAGACTCGTTTTCCCTCAGCGTTAGCCGTCAGGCCCACATTGCCGAGCCCATCTAAAACACCCACTCGATACACCTCGAAAAAAAGCGCGTTCGAAGCAACGCACCTTTGGTCGGTTCATATCGTCGTGTGGGTCGCCGTCAGTCTTTGGCGAGCTTCCATGCCCGCCGACAATCTCCACCATCACACGCGCCCGCTGATCGAGTCCGGAGTGATCGTTCGCGCTCATGTTGAAGATCCCGTGCGAGCCGGGCAAATCCTTCGTGCCTTCGATAGCCGCGCGGAATGCTTCACGAAATGCCTGCGTGCCCGGCTGTCCCTTCTTCAACGCAATCGGGATTGCCCGTTGCAGCAACAAGCCGGCGTCTCACGCGTGACCGCCGAACGTGGACACGGAACCCGCACCGTAAGCACTTTCATAAGCCTGCTTATAGGTTCAGCGCCGCCTTCTTCACCGGGTTCGAATCCAGGCAATTGCGCCACGACCAGCAACGGCCCGGCCCGCAGGAACGCACCTTCGCAATCCTTGCCGCATACACGCAGGAAGTCGTTGTTCGCCACGCCGTGCGTCTGATAAATCTTGCCCTTGAGCCCCGCTCTTTGAGCGTCTTTTGCGGCAACGCGGCCGGCGTGCCCGCACCCGCGATCAGCACGGCATCCGAATTCTGCGACATCATCTTGAGGACCTGTTCCGTCACCGATGCATCGTTGCACGCAAACCGTTCGTTCGCAACCACCTTGATCTTCGAGAGATCAGCGGCCTTGGTGAATTCCTTGAACCAGCTTTCGCCGTAGGCATCGCTGAAACCAATAAACGCCACCGACTTCACACCATGATTCGACATATGCTGCGCAATGGCGGTCGCCATCAGGATGTCGTTCTGCGGCGTCTTGAATACCCACGCGCGTTTGGCATCCATCGGTTCAACAATCGTGGCCGCCGCGGCCATCGAGATCATGGGCGTGGAAGTCTCCGAGGCCACGTCGATCATTGCGAGCGAATTCGGGACTACCGTGGAACCGATCAGGGCGTCGACGTGATCTTCACTGGTCAGCTTTCGGGCGTTCTTGACGGCTTGCGTGGAATCGGTCGCATCGTCCAGAACGATGTATTCCATCTTTTGCCCGGCGATCTCTTTCGGCAGCAGCGCAATCGTGTTCTTTTCCGGAATTCCCAGCAATGCAGCCGGGCCCGTGGCGGACAAAGTCACACCAATTTTTACGTCTGCGAAAACCTGCGCACTTATCACTGCGGAAACGCTCGCGACGAATGCCGCCGTCGAGATCCAGCGTAAAGCCAACTTCATTGATATGCCCCGTAAATGTGTTTTATTCACTGGCGCGATTTTACGATTTTTATATCCCGACCACGCGGTCGGTGAATCGCGAGTGTAGCGGACGAAAACCCCGTAGGACAAGGGTTTTGAAGGGATTTTAACGCGCGAATGCGCGCTAATGCACGCATTGAAAAATGCTCTGGAAAACCCGTATAAAAATTATTAAGTTAATGGGAATTCCCGGTGTCGATGGCCGAGTCTGGCCCTTTAATTCAGGCAAAATAAATCGATCTGGATGTGAGAATTCGTGAATGCGGAGTATCGGCATAGGGTACGACCAACCGTTCCACCACTTCCTTCATGCTGCGCCCGCTAGAACGACGGGTCAGTTCACGAATGCGGCGCTTGAATGCCAGCAGCGG
>LGTG01000183.1 GCA_001190015.1 Candidatus Burkholderia crenata | reverse complement strand
CGAGATCTCCCCAGGTAAGAACGCAATCCTTCACCGCACAACCGCCGGATTTACCGCACCTAATCCTTGACCACGAGAGCTTCGCGGTTACGTGCCCGCTTGCCCTGATCGGCACCGCCTTCTATCCGGTTCTTGTACATCGGCTCACGGTTTCGCTCCACGCTTCCTCCCCACGCTCGGTCACCCTCACGCAGTTGCGCTTCACTTCGTTCGCTGTGGTCAACTCACGGGAGGACTTACACCTCCAAAATTGCGCCAATGCTGGGCGCTCCAATAAGAATGCCTCGACAGCGAGGCATGCGCTTCACTCGCGGACGCGGCGTCATCGATAAAATACGTCATCAGCGACCGCGGGATAGGCGTCTTCATAGGTCCATACCGCGTTCACGGAGCGTTCGCCGCCCAGCGGAATGGTGTAGTAGGCGCAGTCACCTTTGTACGGGCAATAGGTCGTGTGGTCCCCGTGCGCTGCAACAGCGACATGTCGACGTCCTTGCGCGGAATGTAATGAACCGCGGGGTACGACGCTTCACGCAACATCAGTGCCTCGCGCGTGTCCGCAATGACACGCCCGCCGATAGAGACAGTGATGCGCGCCGGATTAGGTTCGATCGTGATGGGATGGTCGGGTCCGGGAACCCGGACGGTTTTGGTCTGCATGGCTTCGTGCTACTTGAATCGAGGGTGAACGGACTCAGCGTGGTTACCTACTAATACTGCAGCGTATCAGAAAGCGCGTTTTCTTGCCGTGTCCCCCGCGTGCTTGCGAGCCGGCACGGTCTTGGCGGATCTGCCACCCGCTCGGGATGGCCGCGTTAAAAGGGGGACAAAAGGGGACGTAAGAGGCAGCACCGGGAACCCGGCAGAAGAATCGGCTTACCGAAATGGTGCTGAGAGAATCATCCGGTTACCTGGCGTCATGCAGCTCGTCATGCCAGACGGGGAAGGAGTACCCCGCATCGGACTAAAGACGGGCTATAGATAACCCTTGCCGTCGACATACGCTTTGCGCCAGCGCTTAATTGTCATGCGCTCGAATAAACCCGCAAGCGCGAAAGGGTCCTTCGCGATGAAACGTTCGGCTTCCTCGCGCGTATCTAGGTCGACCACATACAGGCCGCCGCCGGCATTACTGCCGTCGTCCCGGAGCTTCGCCCCGCACGCCAGCAGCAGCGCCTTATTCGCTTCGAGATAGGCCAGGTGCACGTCGCGCTGCTGCGTACGTACCGGCGCGTGACCGGGCTTGTCCCAGGTTTCGATAATGAACGGCATAACACCTCCCCTTATCGAACTCAGTTTTGCGCGATCGCCGAAGGATGTTGGGCTAGCGGCGTAACCTGGATCGTCATGTAGGGAAAGAGGGGCAGCGAGCTTAGCAACGTATGCAGCTTGTCGTCTTAGAATTATCCATATTTTTCTACGATTCTCTATTAATAAGGAATCCTT
>LGTG01000182.1 GCA_001190015.1 Candidatus Burkholderia crenata | reverse complement strand
GGTGCCATTGCAGGCACGAAAGGTGTCGGCATAGATGACGCCAAACAGCCCGTTGAGCCGTTTCAACGCTTCGTTGACCAGCAGTCGAATTGGTCTCAGCGGGTGATCCGCCGGGACGAAATCCTCCAGCTTGACCGTAGTAAACAGAGGTTCTTGCATCTCATCCAATCCGCGCATCGCATCCATCGCCAAAGATTATGAACACGATATCCATAACGCTTGTCCCTCAAACCCCGTTTACACGGGACCCAATTTCAACAGCCTGTTAAGCCTTGACGTTGGCGCGAGCGTAGTCGATCGCCTGCTGAACCGTCGTGATCTTCTCGGCTTCTTCGTCAGGAATTTCCATGCCGAATTCGTCTTCGAGAGCCATCACGAGTTCGACGGTGTCGAGCGAGTCAGCGCCCAGATCGTTGACAAACGAAGCTTCGTTCTTGATTTCGGCTTCGGCGACGCCCAGTTGTTCGGCGACGATCTTCTTCACGCGCTGTTCGATATTGTCCATGCAGCCCTCCGAGGGAAATGTAGTTCAAAAACACGAACGCGCGTATTTTATCAGGTTTGTACCCGTAAATACCCACGCACGGAATCAGCTTTGTTTAGCGTGACATGCCTTTGATGCCCGTCACGCCCGTTCCAGCGCCCTTTCCCGCTTACCACTTCTGACAGCAAATCTCGCGCCTTGCGCACCGCGCTTTAAATCAGCACTCCGCGCCCCAAGGCGCGGATATTAACGAAATGCCTGTCACATGTACATGCCGCCGTTCACATGGAGCGTCGTGCCCGTTATATAACCAGCGTGCGGCGAAACAAGGAAAGCCACAGCATGCGCGATATCTTCCGGTCTGCCCAGTCGGCCGAGTGGTATCTGTGCTGTGAACGCCGCGCGCTGCCCTTCCGGCAGGACCTTGGTCATGTCGGTATCGATAAAACCCGGCGCAATGCAGTTCACCGTGATCCCGCGGCTACCGATTTCACGAGCCAGCGCCCGCGTCATGCCTGCCACGCCGGCCTTCGCGGCCGCGTAGTTAGCCTGTCCCGGGTTACCCGACGACGCCACCACCGACGTGATGTTGATGATCCGGCCACCGCGCGCTTTCATCATCGGGCGCAGCACGGCGCGCGAAAGACGGAAAACGGCGCGCAGGTTGGTGTCGATGACAGCGTCGAATTCATCGTCCTTCATGCGCATCGCCAACTGATCTTTCGTGATCCCGGCGTTGTTCACCAGCACGTTGAGGCCGCCGAATTCCTTGACCACGCCGTCGATAAACGCTTCGCTCGCGGCCGCGTCAGTGACGTTCAGCACCGCGCCCCGGCTTTGTCCGCCAAACTCTTTCAACGCTTCGGTAATGCCCTCTGGGCCGCTTTCGCTGGTCGCCGTACCAATCACGGTCGCACCCTGACGCGCGAGTTCGACCGCGATCGACCGGCCGATCCCTCGCGATGCACCCGTCACGACCACTATGTGCTTGTCCAGAATCATCTTTTGTTATTCCTTGTCTGTCGCTTAACTGCTTTGACCTAGCTGGCTAACGAATTCCGCCGGCGAGCAGTTTGCGGGTTTCTTCGAGCGAAGCCGGATCGAAGATCGACGCACCGATCAGCGTACCGTCAATGCGCTTCGTCAACCCGGTCAACACCTTGCCCGGTCCGCATTCAATCATGTGCGTGACCCCTTCGTGCGCCATCTTCTGCACGGTTCCGACCCAGCGCACGGGACCGGCGGCCTGACGCACGAGCGCGTCCTTGATGGCTACCGGTTCAGCGACGCTCGCGACATCGATGTTATTGATCAGGGGAATCTGCGGCACGCCGATATCGACGCTAGCCAGATACTCGCGCAACTGGTCCGACGCAGGCTTCAGCAGCGACGAATGGAACGGCGCCGATACCGGCAACTGCAACGCGCGTTTCGCGCCCTTGGCCTTGGCGATTTCGCAGGCTTTTTCAACGCCCGCTTTCGCACCGGCGATCACCACTTGGGACGGCGCATTGAAATTCACCGCTTCCACAATCCCCGCCGCCGATGCTTCGGCGCAGACGGCACGCACAGCGTCGTCATCGAAACCGAGGATTGCCGCCATGCCGCCCTCGCCCACGGGCACGGCGCTCTGCATGGCTTGCGCGCGAAAACGAACGAGCGGCACGGCAGCCGAAAACGGGAGCACTCCAGCAACGACCAGCGCCGTGTATTCGCCCAAACTATGACCCGCGACAATCGCCGGTTTCAGCCCGGTTTCCTGTTCCCACACACGATAAATCGTATATGCGGCCGTCAGCATCACGGGTTGCGTGTTCGTGGTCAGACCCAGCTCTTCAACCGGACCTTCAGCGATCAGCTTGCCCAGATCCTGGCCGAGTGCATCGGAGGCCTGCTGCACGGTTTCGCGCACCACGGCGTGGTCGGCAAATGCATTGAGCATGCCGACCGACTGGGATCCTTGTCCCGGAAAAACGAACGCGAATTTCATGAGGTCCTTGCTCGATTGGATTGTCGAATGACTGACGTGGCGTGATGCCGGAGCGTCGTACCGGTTTGATATCGGCTTGATACCCGCGCTTAATAGCGGATAATCGATGCGCCCCACGTGAAGCCGCCACCCACCCCTTCGATCAGCACATGCTGGCCGCGCTTGATGCGGCCGTCGCGCACGGCGACGTCGAATGCGAGAGGAATGGATGCTGCCGACGTATTGCCATGTTCGCCAACGGTCACGACCATGCGCTCCAGCGGCACATGCAGCTTGCGCGCGGTGCTTTCCATGATGCGGATATTGGCTTGATGCAGAATGAGCCAGTCGATGTCGCCAGCGGTCAGTTGCGCTTTCTCGAGCGCCTCGACAGCCACTTTTTCCAGCACCTTGACCGCCAGCTTGAACACGGCCTGGCCATCCATGTGCAGGAACGCGCTACCTTCGATCACGCCCTTGTTCACGTTGCCCGGCGTGCAGAGGATGTTCGCGTAGCTGCCGTCGGCGTGAAGCGCGCTCGACAGTACGCCGGGTTCATCGGAGGCTTGCAGGATTACGGCGCCCGCGCCGTCGCCGAACAGCACGCAGGTGGTGCGATCGTTGAAATCGAGAATGCGCGAGAGAGTTTCAGCACCAACGACCAGCGCCGTGCGGTTTGCGCCGCTGCGAATGAAGCTGTCCGCAGTCGCCATCGCGTAAGCGAAGCCCGAGCAGACAGCCTGGATATCGAACGCTGCGCCGCCGTTCTTGATGCCGAGCTTGTTCTGTAACAGGCAAGCGGTGCTGGGGAAAACGAAGTCAGACGTGGACGTGGCGACAATGATCAGATCGATCGATTGCGGATCGATACCGGCAGCCTCGATCGCATAACGCGACGCCTGCAAGGCAAGTTCGCTTGTCGTCTGATCGGGTGCGGCGAAGTGGCGTACATGGATACCGGTGCGGGCGACGATCCACTCATCGCTCGTTTCAACACCTTGTTTTGCCAGACGCTCGGCCAGTTCCTGGTTCGAGACACGGTCCGCCGGCAGATAACTGCCCGTTCCGATCACGCGGGAATAGAGATTCGCTTGAGCCATTATGCCTTCGAGGATAGCGCGGCGCCCGGTTCACCCGACTGCACGAGCGGGCGGTCAACGACTGTATTATCGCCTGGGGCGACAGGGTCAGCCGCGGGGTCGGTCTGATTCAGAACCGCGGTGCCAGTAGTGTCAGCGGAAACGCCGAGCGCCGCTTGTTGCACGGGAGCAGCGTTTTCTTCCATGGCGCGCACGAGGCGTTCAAGCACGCCATTTTTGACCGCATCATACCCGCGTTTGATAGCCCGCTCAAACCCGTACGCTTGTGCCGATCCGTGGCTCTTGATGACCAGCCCGCGCAAGCCGAGCAGCGCAGCGCCGTTGTACTGAGCGGGGTCAACCCGGCGTTTGAAGCGTTTGAGAACGGGCAATGCGACGATTGCCATCAGCTTGGTGAGGAGCGCTCGGCTAAATTCCTCGCGAATCATGTCGGTCAGCATCTGCGCCAGACCTTCCGAGGTCTTCAGCGCCACGTTGCCGACAAAACCATCGCACACGACCACGTCGGTCGTGCCTTTATAGATGTCGTTGCCTTCCACGTTGCCGTAGAAATTGAGCGTGCTTGCGCGCAGCAATTCGCCGGCGCGTTTGATGATGTCGTTGCCCTTGATAACTTCTTCGCCAATGTTGAGCAAACCGATGGTCGGCTGCTCCTTGTCCCCGATAGCGGCGACAAGCGCGTGGCCCATTTCGGCGAATTGCAGCAAGTGTTGCGGCTCGCAGTCCACGTTCGCGCCCAGGTCGAGCACGGTGGTGAAGCCCTTCTGGCTTGGCATCGCGAATGCGATAGCCGGGCGCTCAATGCCCGGCAGCGTCTTGAGCACGTAGCGGGACACAGCCATCAATGCGCCGGTGTTGCCTGCCGAGATGCACGTCTGTGCCTGGCCGTCCTTGACGAGGTTGAGCGCCACCCGCATGGACGAATCTTTTTTCCGGCGCAGCGCAACCTCTACCGGATCGTCCATCTCGACCACTTCGGTGGCCGGGACGACCGTCAGCCGGGCTTCGCCGGTGGCTTTGCACTCCTTCAGTTGCGCACGAATGGCCAGCTCGATGCCGGCGAGCAACAGATGCGCATCAGGATGCGAACGCACAAAACTGACCGCGGCGGGAACGGTCACGGCCGGGCCGCGGTCACCTCCCATGCAGTCGATAGTGATCTTTACGGTCATGGAATGCGACGAATTTCAGGCACAAAAAAGCGGCAGTGAAATGCCGCCTTCTTGTCGTACCGGGAATATGTCAAGCGCGAGCAACCGCGACTCAGACCACGAGTCAAGACGGTGACGCTAGACGCAACAAGCGTCTTACGCTTAGTCGTCCTTCGTCTTGATGACTTTCTTGCCACGATAGTAGCCGTTCGGGCTCACGTGGTGACGCAGATGCACTTCACCCGTGCTCGACTCAACTGCCAGCGGCACTGCGGTGAGGAAATCGTGCGAACGATGCATGCCGCGCTTGGACGGCGATTTCTTGTTTTGCTGAACTGCCATAATAACTAACTCCAGAAAAAATTTCGCAAATTCTAACACAGCTCGACACGCCGGAGACCCTGACCTGAGGCCAGTGAGTCTTTCCGGACGCGTCGCGCCGCCTGATGATTCGACACCCGGCCTGATGCCGGACATCAATACTCTTTGCGAGCGTTTAATGCACACTCAATGCACGCGTTTCACTGCCCGCTTAATGCTTGTTGTCGTCGGAACCGCCCTGCTTGAGCTTACTGAGCGCGGCGAACGGATGGGGTCTGCCTGTGCCGCTCTCCTGCTGCGTGCCTGCATCATACCATTCAGACCACCATCGTCCTCGCCCTCGGCGCCGTCGAGACCCGTTGCTCTCGTGCACTTCAGGACACACATCGTGCTTCGGCACAAGCGGCAAGGACAACAACAATTCCTCTTCGATCAAGTCGACGAGATCGAACTGGCTTGAGCCAACGATCACTTCCACTTCATCGTTGTCTAGCGGAAACTCGTCCGCTTCTTCTTCCCTCGTGACAATGCGATACGTTGCATCGACATCCAGGTGCTGCGAATACGGCGAAAGACAACGCTGGCATTCGATCCAGACCGATCCGTGCACAGTGAGCCGCAAATAAGGCTGCGGCGCTTCAGTGCCGTCGTCCTGCAACTCGGGCTGCATGGAGCCTTCGGCCTGCCATGAAAACACCGTGTCGCGGTCTGGGGCATCGGCCGGCACTTCGTTCAGCATACGCGGCAATTGCGAGACTCGTACACCGCCTGCTGCCTGCCGACGGCTCTGGGCGAATTCGAACAAGTCGAGTGCGAGCAAGTCGGCGGGACATGCAGGTTTGCCAGGATTCTGTGTCATGTGCGCTCCTGCAGTGGTCGTTGCCGTGACGGCTGGATAGCAAGTCCACGGAGGACGGACCGGGGAAAATCGCAGTATGCACCGCACCGGACCCGTCCGGCTGTGTGATTTATCCCGATCTTTCGGCGAAGTTTCAACCTTAAGCACCGGTTCAAGCACCTTTGCCGGTTGAGCAGCCTTATCTGGTCGCTAATGGCCGCTAAATCCGTCTTTGCCTGCGCTGGGGCGCGGCATCTCGGTAACACTTCCAGCCACCGCCATGGCCCACACGCTTCTCCACCAACCCTTAGCGGGAAAAAAGACCTTCGCATACCGATGAAAAGCCCAAAATCATAGCGACTTTGTCTTTTCGAGTCACACACTTATGCTCCGGTGTGCGGCACCGCCGGTTCAGTCCGGACCCAGCCCGGTTCCAGTCCTTCACCCCATTATTTGTTGATAGCCAATCCCTTTCATGCCCGATGCCTCAAATAAGCCGCGCCTCAATCCTTGCCTCGAGTTCGCGTTACCGGCAGAAGTTGCTCGAACGCCTGCGCATTCCCTTCGATGTGATCACGCCCGATATCGACGAAACATCGCTCGACAGAGAAACACCGGAAGCCACGGCCGTCCGGCGGTCGATCGCCAAGGCGCGTGCAGCCGCGGCCAGCGTGACCCATGTCCGGTGCGCTCGTGATTGGCTCGGATCAGGTCGCGACCTGCGACGGCCGTCAGATCGGCGAGCCCGGCACGCATGACAACGCGCGCCCAGCTTCAGTCGATGCGCGGCAAAAGCGTCGAATTCCACAGCGCGCTTTGTCTCTTCGACAGCCGCACGGACGCGATCTAATCCACCGATATTGCTTAGGTTCAAGCAGTCATTGCAACACCATCATTTAAGTTGTGAATATTAACTCTTCAAACTCCTCGGCTGGTGTCTTCTAATCGAGGGCTTTGCGTGGTCTGCAATTAAGTGCGTTCGCAACT
>LGTG01000181.1 GCA_001190015.1 Candidatus Burkholderia crenata | reverse complement strand
CGCCGGCTTCGCGAAACCATCGCGGACCCAACGATTGTGACACGCCGCAGGCCAGCGCCGCAGCGTCACTTTCCATTCCCTCGGCAATAAATTTCCAGAACGCTTGCTTCGTCTCAAACTGATTGACACCTGGCCTGCCCGGCGATGGCATCATTGGCCTCCCGGTTTGTTGCGAGCTCCAGCTCCGCGGTCGCCCCATTTAACACCTCCAAATTTCGAGATGTTGCAACGACCGGTTGAATTCGCCTTTTAACGAGTTCAAATTGAGAGCGAAAAGTCAGGGGGGTTTTGTTGCTGTGTGTGTTTGCGAGTTTGCGCTTGTTTCTGCGATCACAAACGACACCGCGTAGTCGCGTTCATCGGTGATCGTGACCTGTGCGGTGATGCCGCGCACCGCCATCCAGTCGGCGAGTTCTCCCGACGCGACAATCTTCGGCTTGCCGCTCGGCTCGTTGAGCGTTTGCAGCGCGCGCCAGGTCATCGGCCAGTGCATGCCAAGTCCTATGGCTTTCGAAAACGCTTCTTTCGCGGAAAACCGCGTCGCGAGAAACGCGAGGCCGCGGACTTCGGAGCGGGCGTTCCGCGCATGATAAATGCGAAGCTCGTCAGCCCCGAGCACCTTCTCGGCGAAGCGCCCTTTCGTGCGCCCCATCGCGCCCGCCACACGGCTTACCTGAACGAGATCCGTACCTATTCCATAGATCTCCATCGTTGGGCCTGAGTTTGGGTTATCAGCGTTTACCGGTTATCGCGATGCGGTGGCGGTAAGCCGCGACGCCACCATGATCGCCTTCATCTCGCGCACCGCATTGTCCCAGCCGGCGAAGATGGCGTGCGCAACGATCGCATGGCCAATATTCAATTCCACGATGCCTTCCAGCAAAGCGATCGGCTGGACATTAGTGTAGTGCAGGCCGTGTCCAGCATTCACTTTCAAGCCCAGGGAATTGCCGAAATCGACGCTGCGCGCCACGCGCTCGTATTCCTTTTGCCGGGTGGCTTCGTCGTGGGCTTCGGCATAACACCCGGTATGCAATTCGATCACCGGTGCGCCGGCTTCGTGCGCGGCGCGGATCTGCATTTCATCGGCGTCGATAAACAGCGACACCCGCGCTCCCACCTGAGCCAATTGCTCGCACGCGTCCTTCACGGCCTGGAACTGCCCGGCAACATCCAACCCACCTTCAGTCGTCAGTTCCTGGCGCTTTTCGGGCACAAGACACACGTCATGCGGACGCACGCCGCACGCGATATCGAGCATTTCCTGCGTCACCGCGCATTCCAGGTTCATCCGCGTTTTCAATAGCGGACGCAGCCTGTGGACATCGGCATCGACAATATGCCGGCGATCTTCCCGCAAATGCAATGTGATGGCGTCGGCGCCCGCTTCCTCGGCTTGCAGCGCGGCGCGGATCGGGTCGGGGTACTGCGTGCCGCGCGCGTTGCGCAGCGTGGCGACGTGATCAATATTGACGCCCAGATCGATCACGTTAGCGGGCGACGAGAGGAAGAAGCTCATAGATTTTGCAGGTCGATCAGGATTTGACGGGTGGCGAGCGGTGTGCCGCCAAGATACACGTTCAGCAGAAAGCGCATCAGCGTCTTGCTTTGCGCGGCCGTCTGCGGGCGGTTGTATTCGTCCTTCTCCATGTCGAGAAGGGTCTGGCCGGCGATCACCGGCCATTGCGACGGTACATCATCCGATGCGTCGCGCACACCGCGTTCTGGATCGAAGACGTATTTCTGATCGGCGAGAACCGGTTGGCGCGTGATGGTTTTATGCAACGCCATTGCGTAACCGGTTTCACGCTGTGAACGGCGGTCAGAAAGCAACGCCAGATGGCGGCGTCGATCAGAAATGCGAAACAATCTTGTTCTGCAGAACGGTCTTTTGACGACCAGCAGAGGTGCCGATAAGCAGGTCTCGGGTGCGTCGGAAGAAGCCCGAAGGGCGAGTGCAGACGCGCCCGGTGCAGCTCGTTTCTTAAGGGGGTGGTGACGCAGGAGGCGGAA
>LGTG01000180.1 GCA_001190015.1 Candidatus Burkholderia crenata | reverse complement strand
TCCACACTTCCTCCCCACGCTCGGTCACCCTCACGCAGTTGCGCTTCACTTCGTTCGCTGTGGTCAACTCACGGGAGGACTTACACCTCCAAGATTGCGCCCATGCTGGGCGCGCATTTTATGCGTGACGTTGTGATGCGCTTTGACCGGGTTAGCGCGAATCGTACCAATCGCGCGACGCCCCAATCAACGCGCTTCTTCTTGCTGCTCCGGCCAGCCGCGGATATAGGCCTTGAGCATCTTGTTCTCGAAGCCCTGCTCTTCCACCACGGCCTTGGCCACGTCGTAGAAAGAAATCACGCCCATCAACACGTTCTTTTCCATGACCGGCAGGTAACGAACGTGATGCTCAAGCATCATGCGACGCACCTCGTTGACGTCCGTTTCCGGCATACACGTGATGGGATGATCGTCCATGACCTTGCGGATAGTGGAGGTACCTACGCTGCCGCCGTTCTCGCTCAGCGTGAGAATGATCTCGCGGAACGTGAGCATGCCGGCGAGATCGCCGTATTCGATCACCACAAGTGAACCAATGTCGTGTGACGCCATTGTTTTGATTGCTTCGTGCAGCGGCGTATCGGGTGTTACCGTGAAGAGCGCGTTGCCCTTGACGTTCAAAATGTCGCTGACTCGCATGATTGTCTCCTCGCGAAAAGCCTGAATATCTGTCGATCCTAGCGGAAAGGCAGTTAAAAAGAAAGCGCGCAAGAACCCCGTGTCTTGTCTGCAAAAGCCCGCGGGGCGGGCTTTTGCACCGGGTCGGCGCATGCCGCGCCAAGGCTGCCCTTGCGCGGCATAGCGCTGCATCGGGCAAACGCCAGCGCTGGCGTCTACTCCAAGTTTATCGGGCCACACCCGATGTTGCGATAAATGGCGAATTCAACCGGTCGTTGCAACATCTCGAAATTTGGAGGTGTTAAATGGGGCGACCGCAGAGCTGGGGCTCGCAACAAACCGGGAGGCCGATGATGCCATCGCCGGGCAGGCCAGGTGTCAGTTTGAGACGAAGCAAGCGTTCTGGAAATTTATTGCCGAGGGAATGGAAAATGACGCTGCGGCGCTGGCCTGCGGCGTGTCACAATCGTGGCGTCCGGGGGGGGTTGGGGGGGGGGGGGGGGGGGGGGGGGGGGTGGTGG
>LGTG01000179.1 GCA_001190015.1 Candidatus Burkholderia crenata | reverse complement strand
CCGGCCTATCCTGTGACTACTATGGCCTCTGCTGACTTCTCGCTCCGGCTCGACGCCGTTGCCCTTTCAGGCACCAGGCGAGATCTCCCCAGGTAAGAACGCAATCCTTCACCGCACAACCGCCGGATTTACCGCACCTAATCCTTGACCACGAGAGCTTCGCGGTTACGCGCCCGCTTGCCCTGATCGGCACCGCCTTCTATCCGGTTCTTGTACATCGGCTCACGGTTTCGCTCCACGCTTCCTCCCCACGCTCGGTCACCCTCACGCAGTTGCGCTTCACTTCGTTCGCTGTGGTCAACTCACGGGAGGACTTACACCTCCAAGATTGCGCCCATGCTGGGCGCACACGCGGAACGGCTGGATGAGCCGATACCCGGGCAGGACCGAAGGCCGCCGAAAGGCCTGTACCGCAACGGTCCGTGATTTCCCACGCGCTCGGTAATTTCCCACAGCGCGCGCGGGTCGAAGGTGAGAATGACCGCAAACAGCAAGGTCAGTGCGCCGAACGCGAATAGTGCCGCTTCGGGAATCACGCGGGCGATGCTCACTATTTTCACCAGCGTGACGAGTATCCCGAGCATGAACACTTCGATCATTCCCCACGGCCGCACAAACTGGATCGCGCGCAGCACCTGGCTGAAGCCGGCCGGAGTGAAACCCGCGCGCAAGGGCACGAGCAAATACAGCATGGCAACCAGTTTGGTGAGCGGAAAGAGGATGGTCGCGCAAAAAACCATGGTCGCGATCACTTCCATGTTCTCGTCCCACAACGCGACGATTGCACCAATCAGGGTCGTTTGTGACGTAATGCCGTTTGTTTCAAGTTCGACGATAGGAAACGTCTATGCGATCAAAAACGTGATCAGCGCGGCGAGTGTGAGAGCAAAGCTTGTCCAGATTCGACGACACGCTCTGATAGAGGGTGGCGCCGCAGCGCGTGCATTTCGCGGAACTGCGGGAAGGCAGCGCGCTTATGAAACAGCGTGTCGCATTCGTGGCATGCGATCAGATCGTCTTCTTCCATAGGCGAAATACTGGGCTCGTACTGGCGTGTTGTTCTTGAAACTTTTGGACCGGGGCGGCTGCCTACAAGAGCAAGGGCCGGGCCTGCGGGCATGGTAACAAACGGCGAGGCTGCCGCGCGGAAGGCGTGCTGTGACCGGGCTCGCCGGCTATTTCCTGGCCGGTAACCGGTCCTCTCCGCTCCCTGGCATGCGGCCTTACGGGGCGCGGGTCGGTTTGCAATCGGCCTGTAATTCAGCCTGTGATCGGTTTTGCCCGCGCGGAATGCTTCGTCTGCGTGGACCGCTCACGGTGTTAGCAAGCTACCGATACCAGATTTGTAACGCAGGCGCCGACGGATCGGCAACTATTTCTTTAGCGAAAAGCCGTCTTTTACTTGTTCGGGTAGGATGGCGGCCTTGAGACTCTGTCCATGCCGCGGCGCATTCCCGGGTGGCAGAAAGGGGTCGCACATCTCACGCACTTTCTGCTCTACACGCTGATGCTGGTGATTCCGGCCTCCGGATATATATCTCTGCAGCTTGGCGGCCGGCATTCAGGTCGTGTATCTCGGACTGGTGCCGCTGCCGACGATCATCGGACCGGACAACGTGCTGAAAGGCACGCTCAAGATGGTCCATATCTACCTGAATTACACGCTGCTCGTGCTCGTGATCATGCATGTCCTGGCGGCGCTGAAGCATCAATTTGTCGACCGCGACGGTTTGCTCGCACGTATGCTTCCGTTCCTTCGATAAGCATTGTCAGTGTTCGCATTCAGCGGAAATAAGACGTAGTTGATTCCTTGTTGTTGATAGCCAGTTTCCTGCGCGCGGGTTGTGCCGGATTGCGTTTGACTCTTCAATAGCGGCTCAATCGATTTTCCGGATGGCCTTAGGACATACATGAAACACGCGAAATTTTCCCGTTGGTTGCTTGCAGGCGTTTCCGCCGCATCGCTGGTCGCGGCGGTTTCCGCCTTTGGTCAAGCCCAGGTCGACACGGCCAAAAGCACGGTCACGGCGACATCGAAGCAAATGAACGTGCCGGTTGAAGGCAAGTTCAAGAAGTTCACCGCGCAACTCGACTTCGATCCGGCCAAGCCAGCTGCCGGCAACGCGAACATCACTATCGATACCAGCAGCTACGATCTCGGCGATGACAGCTACAACAAGCAGGCGACCGACAAGGACTGGTTCGATACGGCGCATTTCCCGACCGCCACGTTCACGTCGACCGCAATTGCGCCGGCCGGCGACACGAAGTTCAACGTCAGCGGCAAGTTGACCATCAAGGGTAAGTCGCAGAACGTCACCGTACCGGTCACCGTGACGAATCAGGGCGCAACGCAAACCTTTGACGGCTCGCTGCCCATCAAACGCACGCAGTTCGATGTCGGCTCGGGCGAATGGAAAGACACCTCCTCGGTCGTGGCCGACGAAGTTGTCATCAAGTTCCGCCTTGTTGCGACGAAGAAATAAGCGTTCATCGACCTTCACATTCATCCTGGAAAACTCATGAAAAAGAACCTTCTGATTGCAGCCGCAGGCGCGCTTTTCGCGGCCGTTTCGTTTAACGCCATAGCTGAGGAAGTCACGTATCAGCTCGACCCGAACCACACGTACCCGAGCTTCGAGACCGACCACTTCGGCGGCATCTCGATCTGGCGCGGCAAGTTCACGAAGAGCAGCGGTACGGTGACGCTCGATCGCGCAGCCAAGAAGGGCACGCTGGATGCGACCATCGACATGACGTCGATCGATATCGGCAACGACAAGCTGAACGGCGAACTGAAGAGCGCGCAATTCTTCGACGCCGATAAGTTCCCGACGGCGACCTACAAGGGCACGTCGATGAAGTTCAAGGGCGACGTGCCGGTCGAAGTGATTGGCGAACTGACGCTGCATGGCGTGACGAAGCCGTTGAACCTGAAGATCGAATGGTTCAAGTGCTTCACGAACCCGATGCTGAAGAAGGAAGTGTGCGGTACGGAATCGACGGCAACCTTTGATCGCGGCGACTTCGGCGTGGACTACGGCAAGGCGTATGGCTTCAAGATGAAGACGACGCTGCATATTCAAGCTGAAGGCGTGAGGCAATAAGCCGAAGGTTCTTTCCCGCTGGATAAGAAAACCGCTTCCGACCGAAGCGGTTTTTTTCGCCCCCGGTATTGCGAGCATTTCGATCCGGATTTCGGTGTGGCACAGTCGGCAGCGCTTGCACGTTTGGTGACGGCCAGTCATACCGACAATAACGGAACCACTTTTCATGGGACCGGAGTAAGCGCTAAAGCTCTAGCTCCCGTCGACCGCAAAAATTGCATGGGACGGGATGTTTCCGAATGCGGCTTGCGTCGTCTCCTTTGTTGACCGACTAGTGCATCGTGCAGAAGTCGTGGTGATCGAGGGCGAATCCTATCGGGTGAAAGAGGCACGTGAACGCGCTGAGCACGCGCCGGCCGACAACCAAGGGCTAGCAGCAACGGCGGACGCGTTGAAGACCACGCGCATGAACGCGACAGTGAAACAATGGGCCATAGCATTTTTCTGGAAATATATAGTATAGTATTCATTTCATCAGAGAATTGACGCATAGCGCTATTTTCAACAGAAACAGCGTCTAAGCGTGCGAAACCCCTTGCATCGATTGCTCGGCAACCCACGGATTCACAAGACAATTCCGTCAAGGAAGCAGTGTTCACGCTACGTCCGCGTCTTGTCTGTCGGGTAAAGTTCCGGCCTACGCGCGCATCGAACGCCGTCGAATTCTGCTCGACCGACGCACCCGCTGCGCCAGGTGCCATTGGTCGCCGCCGCTTGATCGCCGGTCAAAACGGGCGTCGGGCGCCACCTCAAAATCCAAGGATTCGCCCATGACAGGCTTCGACCGCCAGACGATCTCCGGCACCACCGCCAAAATGCTGCTCGAAGTGCAGGCCGTGCACTTCAACGCGGACAAACCGTACGTTTTCACGTCGGGATGGGCGAGCCCGGTTTATATCGATTGCCGCAAGCTGATCTCTTATCCGCGCGTACGGCGCGCGCTGATGGAGATGGCCGAGACCACGATCCTGCGCGATATCGGCTACGAGCAGATCGACGCTGTCGCTGGCGGCGAGACCGCGGGTATCCCGTTTGCCGCGTGGCTGTCGGACCGGCTGATGGTGCCCATGCAATACGTGCGCAAAAAACCGAAGGGGTTCGGCCGGAATGCGCAGATTGAAGGGTTGCTGACCGCAGGCCAGCGCGTGCTGCTGGTGGAAGACTTGACCACCGACAGCCGCAGCAAGATCAATTTCATCAACGCGCTGCGCACGGCCGGCGCAAGGGTGAATCACTGCTTCGTGCTGTTTCACTACAACATCTTCAAGAAAAGCGTCTCGGTATTGAAAGATATCGACGTGGAGTTGCACGCGCTCGCTACGTGGTGGGATGTGTTGCGCATCGGGAAGGACGCAGGCTATTTCGAAGCCAGGACGCTGGATGAAGTCGAGAAATTCCTGCACGCGCCGGCCCAATGGTCGGCGGCGCACGGTGGTATAACGGCATCGCCGCAATGATTGGATTGCCTGGAATTGAATTTTTTTGTAATTAAAAAAGCCGCTCGTTTCAATAAACGAGCGGCTTTTTTTTATGCGTGCGCCCAGCATGGGCGCAATCTTGGAGGTGTAAGTCTTCCCGTGAGTTGACCACAGCGAACGAAGTGAAGCGCAACTGCGTGAGGGTGACCGAGCGTGGGGAGGAAGTGTGGAGCGAAACCGTGAGCCGATGTA